>JABURU010000152.1 GCA_014762485.1 Gammaproteobacteria bacterium
AACAGCGGCTTAAACAACTGGATCATTATGGCAAGTGCATCGGGCTTTCCTTCCAGATCCAGGACGATATCCTTGATATCGAGGGAGATACAGAGAGTTTGGGCAAGCAGCAAGGGGCCGACATGGCCCGCAACAAGCCAACCTACCCAGCCCTACTGGGACTGAATGAGGCCAAACAACGAGCACGTGATCTGCATGAAGAGGCCCTCGTCAGCCTCGCCTCACTGGATGAACGAGCCGATCCACTGCGATGGCTTTCACAATACATCATCGATCGCCGCAGTTAGGCGGCTTTTCCCCTTGCATATCAGCGTCTAACATTAGATCATAACCGGTTTTCCCCGAACGAGAATTCATTTACATGGTCAGCCCAGAGAAGTACCCGTTGTTGGCTCAAGTTAACTCGCCTGCCGAACTGCGCGAGCTGCCTGAGGCTGAACTGAAAGCGCTGACAACCGAGCTACGCGAATTCCTCGTCGAAACCGTTTCCAAAACCGGCGGACACCTGTCTGCTGGCCTGGGTACAGTGGAACTCACCCTCGCATTACACAAGGTATTCAACACCCCGGAAGACCGGCTGGTCTGGGATGTCGGCCACCAAAGCTACCCGCACAAGATTATTACCGGCCGACGTGACCAGATGAATACCATGCGCCAGCATGGCGGACTATCTGGCTTTCCCAAGCGCGAAGAGAGTGAGTACGATACCTTCGGCGTCGGCCACTCCAGTACCTCCATCAGCGCCGCCCTGGGTATGGCACTGGCGGCCAAGCACCGTGAAGAAGAGCGTAAAGTCATCGCCGTCATTGGTGATGGAGCAATGACCGCGGGCATGGCCTTCGAGGCGTTGAACCATGCTGGCGACCTGGATGCCAATCTGCTGGTGATCCTCAATGATAACGAGATGTCCATCTCTCCAAATGTCGGCGCCTTATCTAATTATTTCGCCAAGGTACTGGCAGGAAGACTGTATTCCACCATGCGCGAAGGCTCGAAAAAGGTCTTAAGCAAGATGCCTCCAGTGTGGGACCTTGCACAGAAAGCGGAAGAACATGTAAAAGGTATGGTGGTACCTGGTACCCTGTTTGAAGAGATGGGCTTTAACTATATCGGCCCCATCGATGGTCATGATCTGCCCGGGCTGGTTAAGGTACTGGAGAACATGTCCAAGCTCTCAGGGCCACAGTTCCTGCATATTATGACGAAAAAAGGCAAAGGCTACCCACCCGCAGAAGAAAACCCTATTGCCTATCACGGTATAGGTGCGCCCTCGGCCAAGCCTACGGAAGGCAAATACTCCCCCAGCTATACCGAGATTTTTGGCCAATGGCTCAATGATGTCGCCGAGGCCGATGAGCGCATGGTCGCCATTACCCCGGCAATGCGTGAAGGCTCTGGCATGGTGGAGTTCTCTGAGAATTACCCTGAGCGCTATTATGATGTCGGCATCGCCGAACAGCACGCCGTCACCTTGGCCGCCGGCCTCGCCTGTGAAGAGCTAAAGCCCGTGGTGGCTATCTACTCCACCTTCCTACAACGCGCCTACGATCAGTTGATCCACGATATCGCTCTGCAGAACCTGCCGGTTATGTTTGCCATTGATCGTGCAGGGTTGGTAGGCCCGGATGGCCCCACACATGCGGGCATGTTTGATCTCAGCTACCTGCGCTGCATACCTAACATGGTAGTGATGGCACCGGCGAATGAAAACGAGTGCCGTCAGATGTTAACCACCGGCTTCATGCACGATGGTCCTTCTGCCGTACGTTACCCGCGCGGTAAGGGACCGGGAACAGAGATCGAAGCAGGATTTACCACCCTGCCTATTGGTAAGGCAAACGTTATACGTAACGGCAGCGGTATTGCCATCCTCTCTTTCGGTGCCATGCTGCACGAAGCGGAAGAAGCCGCCAAACAGCTCAATGCAAGTCTGGTGAACATGCGTTTTGTAAAACCCATCGATGCCGAAGTCATCAAGGAAATGGCTTTTAATCATCAACTCATTATCACACTGGAAGATAATGTTGTTCAGGGTGGAGCCGGCAGTGCCGTTAATGAAGTGCTCGCCATGAATGACACCCCCGTATCTGTTATTAACATGGGATTACCTGATCAGTTCGTTGAACATGGAACCCGGGAAGAGCTACTGACCCAGTGTGGGCTCGACGCAGCCAGCATCATCAGGCAGGTTGAGGGCTTCTACCAGGATCAGGGCACTTGCGATTTTTCTGCAAAAGGCGTAAATTCCCACTAACTTAGTCAACATTGAAATGAGCGCAAAGTATACTATCAAGGTCGTAACCGATTTCGCTGCCGCCCATGTATTGCATGGTTATCCCGGCGTTTGTAGTCAGTTACATGGTCATAACTGGAAGATCGAGACTCAGGTCGTTGCCACCAGGCTGGATGACATTGGCATGGGTGTAGATTTCAAGGTCGTAAAGGGCGAAATCAACAAGATCATTGATCGTCTGGACCACCGTTATCTGAATGAAATTCCCCCATTCGATTCGATTAACCCGACAGCAGAAAACATTGCTGCCTATATGTATGCCGAGCTCGCCAAGGCCATGAACCAGGACCACATTCAGGTAAAATCCATTACCGTGTGGGAAACGGAACGTGCCTGTGTAACCTATTCAGAGGATGACGAATAAAATGAGCAATGCCGAAAGCATCGCTGACGTACAGAACAGCCAGGATACCCGTCAAATCCCTATCAACAAGGTTGGGATCAAGGATATCCGTCACCCGGTTAAAGTAAGTGACCGCACTGGTGGCGAACAGCACACCATTGCCAACTTCAACATGTATGTGAACCTGCCGCACAACTTCAAGGGTACACACATGTCACGCTTTGTGGAAATCCTCAACAACCATGAACGTGAGATTACCGTCAAGTCTTTTAAAGAGATGTTGTCCGAGATGATCGAGCGTCTGGAAGCAGAGGCAGGCCACATCGAGATGAGCTTCCCCTACTTCGTTAACAAGAAAGCGCCTGTCTCCGGTGTGGAAAGCCTTCTTGATTACGATGTTACCTTTATCGGCGAGATCACGAACGGTGCGCCTTCTTTATTACTGAAGGTACTGGTTCCGGTTACCAGCCTGTGCCCATGTTCAAAGAAGATTTCCGATTATGGTGCGCACAATCAGCGCTCTCATGTCACGATTACCGCTCGCACCAAGAGCTTTGTCTGGATTGAAGACATCATCGACCTGGTAGAAAAACAGGCATCCTGTGAGCTATTTGGCCTGTTAAAACGCCCAGATGAAAAGCACGTAACCGAACGTGCCTATGACAACCCCAAGTTTGTTGAAGATATGGTGCGTGATGTGGCAGCACAACTGAATGCCGATGATCGTATCGATTACTACATTGTAGAATCAGAGAACTTTGAGTCCATCCATAACCATTCAGCCTACGCACTAATAGAACGAGACAAAACAGCGGAATAACCCTGCTACTTTATTACCGCCCGGTAAGTGTACCTGTCGATACACTTACCGGGAAGTAACAACTTGGAATCCCTTTCCTTGCTTCTTGCGCAAATCCACCTGTAATCTCTGCTTGCTCCAGCCGTGTACCTTGTCATGGGCTTCAACATAAATGATCTTGGTTGCCGGTGAAATACGAACATTAGACAAGCTTCGGGTAAATGGCTGCTCATTCTCATGCGGATGATACAGCCCACGGTTACCTAATACCTTGCCATTACCATCGACAACACGCCAGCCATCAGCGTAATGTTTCCATCCAGTATCATTGTGTTTTAATGTCACACTGACATTCCACAAACCACCCCGCTTCAGGAAGGAGGCATTCACGATCTCGACTTCATTAGCGTGTGCTAATGAGGTGATGAAGATGGTGAAACATATCATTATCCAGCGCATAAAGTTTCTCCCTTAGTAATTATCATCTTTTGCCTCTCCAAAACATAACCAAAACTAACGAAAATAAAGAGATTCCTTCAATTCCCGGCACATTTCGCTATTCTGGATACTCCCGGTACTTATATGATAGAAAACAACATCTTCTGACAGTCGTCCGATTCACCCCAAAATAACACCAGCCTTCGGCTGCATCAAAAGCAAACCGAACCCAACAGTATAAATCAGTTTTTATTAAAATATATTGCAGGATTTGAAGAATAGTCACTTGATATGATTGATGTACTATGGACTTCTTGCTTAACCTCTTTTGGCTTTGATACCGTTCAAGATGCCACACAATCATATCTAGCCAAAAATGATATGTTTTTCGTAAATGAACAATCTTTTCTTCAATTTCTTTAGGCACCCTCAATTTATGATTCTCAGGACATACATAGCCTGCTATCAATTAAGGCGATTTCCCCATGTGCTTCATAGGCACGCTTCCATTTATAAAAAGCCTCATGGAAAATACCAAAATAACGGCAAGTTTTTGATACATTACCTATTTCTTTAGCATGATTTAATATTCTTAATTTTCTTGAAATATCTTTCTGTGTTCTGCGATTCATTACTCTCGACTCCCAATATGGTGTGTAACAGTATAAACTGTCTACCTAAGTCGATATTTTTATACGTGTGGCTGTCAGAACAGTCACATTGTCATTACGGTTTAAATCCACCTCTGCCCAACCAAGCTGTATATACCTCATCGCTCCAGAAGCTCTGAAAATACGCAATGGCGGCCTCTTTTTCCGCATTATTTAATTTATCCCTAAAGGCTGGCATCTTCCCGCCTAGCGGCACACCGCCCATGTCTATGGTGCGCTTCAATGCCTTCATAGGATGATGCCAGGCATGGGCCGTTCCATTTAGCGCGGGGGGCGGGTCCTGGGCATCGGGCATGGCCTTTTTCCAGTCACTGTTGACCTGTGCATAGTACCCGTGGCAGGCCGCACAGTTTTGACCAAACACCACGCGTCCCATATCCACTTGCGCCTGACTGTACCAACGTGCATCCGCTTGCATGACAGACGAATCCTGCCCTTCACTACAGGCAACGAGTGTTAATAACACCGCCGTAAGCCAGATAGTCTTCATGTGTATGGTCTCCTGCTATAGTGATGGGACCTGTATAGCGGCCCCATCACCCTCCTTTGCTACTGAATCTCGATATCGATAACTACAAATCGTTTATCTCGGGTTTCAATAAATTCAAACGCTACCTTATCACCCACCTTGATGCCATCCAGTAACTCCGTATCGTCTACACTGAAGTACATCTGCATCCCCATCCAGCCGATGCTCTTAACCGGGCCGTGCTTAAACTCTATACGGCGTCCCTTCTGATCAACATTCGTCACGGTTCCGATACCATGATGACTTTGTCCTGCAGCCAGCAGTAGCGGCTGCGTAGACTCCGCCTTTATCGTGGCAGCGTTGATAGGTGGCTGCACAGCAGCCATAACCAGAATGATAGAAGCCAAGCTCAAAATAAACGCTTTCATAAAGTATTACTCCTTGTGTAACAGTAGATGTAAAAACTCACCCCAACGGATAGCCACAGGCTTATCCTTTTTTCGACCATATAGAGTGCAAGCCCGGTAGCTGGCGCTCTTTCCAAATGGCAAACAGGGCTGGAAATACCACCAGCACGGTAATCAGTGCGGTAGCTATCCCCCCCACCATGGGGGCGGCTATGCGCTTCATCACATCCGCACCGCTGCCTTCACTCCACAGAATGGGCAGCAATCCCAGTAACAATGCCATGCCCGTCATCAGCATGGGTCGTATGCGACGGCCAGCGCCCTCGACTATGACCTCCACGAGATCATGCTGTGACTGTAGCCCTGCTTCGGCTGCTCGCTTGCGGTAGGCCATACCCAGGTAGAGCATCATCAATACCCCCATCTCCGCATCCAGACCCGCCAGGGCTATCATGCCCACCCATACGGCAACACTCAGGTTGTAGTCCAGCCACCACAACAACCACACGGCGCCTATAAGAGAGAAAGGAACGGCCAGTAAGACAATGAGCGATTCGATCACCGATTTGTGGTGAATGAATAACATGACAAAGACGATGAACAGGGTGAGTGGTACCACCAGCATGAGCTTGGCCTTGGCGCGCTCAAAGTATTTGTACTGCCCCGCCCAGTCCAGGCGGTAACCGGGCGGCACCTGTGCCTTGTCCGCCACCACCTGTTTCGCCGCCGCCACATAATCGGCGATACCGATCTCATCGTTTACGTCCACAAAGACGTAGCCCACCAGTTGCCCATTTTCATTGCGCAGCATGGGTGGGCCGGTGCGAAAACGCAGCTCAGCCAGTTGCGCCAGGGGGATCTGTGCGCCTGTGGGAGTGGGTACCCGCACCCGCTTAAGTGACTCCGGATCATCACGGAAATCCCGCGCGTAACGCAGATTGATACCATAACGCTCTCGCCCCTCCACCGTCTCCGACACCACCGTGCCGCCGATGGCAGCCATGATCACATCCTCGACATCGCCGACGGTCAGGCCATAACGGGCGATCTTGCTACGGTCGATATCAAAGTCGAGAAAATAGCCGCCACTGATACGCTCGGCGAAGGCGCTACGGGTATAGGGTGCGGTGCGCGGGTCGCCTTGCAGTGCCTGCTCTATGCTGATACCGGCGGCCTCCACGGTATCCAGATCATCGCCAAACACCTTTATGCCCAAAGTAGAGCGTATGCCGGTGGCCAGCATCTCGGTACGGGTCTGAATCGGCATCCACCAGACGTTAGGCATGCAGGGATAGCGTAACTGCTGATCCATTTCGGCCAGCAATTTCTCCCAGCTCATGCCCTCACGCCATTGCTCCTTGGGCTTAAAGGTCACCACGATCTCAGCCATAGACAGGGGGGCCGGATCGGTAGGGCTGGTGGAGCGGCCCATCTTGCCA
>JABURU010000227.1 GCA_014762485.1 Gammaproteobacteria bacterium
TTTGTTGTAACGAGATGGTGGTGACATCACCCTGTTGTTGCTGTTGTATGCCATGCTCCGGTGCCCAGGCATGACCGTAAACCACTTCATAGGTGGCTGGTAACAAACCTTCACGACGATAAGCTTCATAAGCCGCATACATTTTATGTAAACGCTGTTTACCCATTAAGGCCTTGGGTCGACCAGCATTAATATTATGCGCACCGAGCACCTTCAGTTCACGCATCAACTGACTGGCCTCATGGTATGTCAGGGTGAAGTATTCCATATCCATCACAGGTTCAGACAATTGCGCGCGCATCATTGCATCGCCTATGTCATGCATATCCATAAAGGCATTCACATGCACCGCATCATCGACCTGTTGCCAACTAGCCCGTAGCTCTTTCAATGTATCCGGACCCAGCGTGGTATACATCAGCATGCCCCCTGGGCGTAGTACTCGACGACATTCGGCGAACATGGCTTGCAGATCCTGGCTCCATTGCACCGATAGGTTAGAGAAGATCATGTCTATGCTACCATCGGCAAACGGCAGTTGTTCCATATCGGCACAGGCAAACGTCTGTTTACCGCGCCAACGATCCAGGCGAGAACCCTTGTTACGTGCCTGGTGCAACATGGCCGTCGATATATCTGTCGTGATCACGCTGGCCTTAGGATAAAAGGCGCGCAAGGCCTTACTGTTATCACCGGTACCGGCACCGATATCCAGGATCAACTCGGGGGAAAACCTGATCGCCTCCAGTCGCTCTACCAGACGATTGCCCACCTCGCGTTGCAGGTAGGCCACCTCGTCATAACGGGTAGCGGATTGATCAAACGAGGCCTGAACCTTGCGCTTGTCGATATTATAAGCGCTCTCTTCACTCATCTATAAACTGCCTGATCTCGTGTAAAACTTCATAGGGATGGGAAATGAATGGCGCATGTCCGGCACCATCCATCACCACGGCCCTGGCTTGCGACATCATATTGGCGGATAGCTGTGCAACACGGTAAGGCATCAGGGCATCACGACGGCCGGCCAGAAACAGGCTCGGGACCTTAATAGCGGATATCTCTTGGCGCAAATCACAGGCCTGCAATATACCGAGGCCACCACGTAGCGCGGCTAATTGTGGTTCCCCATGGGCAAACAGGCCCTGGCGCAATATACGGATTTCGTCCTTGGCGCGTTCACTGCCATGTGCCTGTATTGCCAGAAATCTCAACAGGGTTGCCTTGTAATCCTGCTCCAGGCTGTCAGCAAATCCCTGTAATACGGATAACTCCACCCCGGGCCAGTCTTCATCCTTTAAAAACCTGGGTGATGCGGCCACGGAGATCAGTTTGCTAACCCGCTCTGGCGCCAATATGGCAGACTGCATCGCGACTCGGCCACCTAAAGACCAGCCCATCCATACAGCCTGTTGTGGGGCTTGCTCCAGCACCGCCTCGGCCACATTTAGCAAGTTGTACGCCTGGGTGATATTAGGACTGCGTCCATGACCGGGCAAATCCACCAAGTGCAGGGTATAGTGTTGGGATAAACGTTCACGCATACCATCCCAAATACCACCATGTAATCCCCAGCCATGTAGCATGACCAGATTCGGTCCATTGCCTAGCGTATCGATATAGACACTCATGACAGGGCTCCATTAAGCATGGGATGAATCGACTCCAATACCGTTAACAGGCGATCGACATCTTCCTCGCTATGGGCTGCCGAAAAGGTAATACGCAGTCGGGCGGTGGCCTTGGGTACAGTCGGTGGACGGATCGCGCTGACCAGTATGCCCTGCTGCAGCAAGGCTTCGCTGGCAGAAATGGCGGTATCTGCTTCTCCAACCAGCAAAGGCTGGATGGGCGTGATGGATGGCATGATATTTAACCCAAGCTGCTGCGCGCCGCTTCGAAAGCGTGCCACCAGGGCAAGAACATGTGCTCGTCGCCAGCTCTCTTCGCTCACCAGTTGCAAACTGGTGCGCGTGGCCTCGGCCACTGCCGGTGGCATCGCCGTGGTAGAGATATATATACGGGCCTCGTTGATCAGGTATTCAATCAAGTCTTCATCACCGGCAACAAAAGCCCCGGCCGTACCCATCGCCTTACCCAGGGTCCCTATTAATATCGGCACCTGTTGCAGATTTAACCCAAAGTGTTCAAGAGAGCCCTGACCATGTTCACCTAGTACCCCAAAGCCGTGAGCATCATCCACCATCAGCCAGGAATTATGCTCTTGGGCCAGTTGAGCCATCTGTGGCAACGGCGCCAGATCACCATCCATACTGAAGACGGCATCAGCGACGATCAGCTTGTCACCCGAGTCGCCAGCCTTCTTTAACCGATTTGCCAGTGCCGCCAGGTCGGCATGGTTATATCGCTGAAAGCTGGCCTGGGAGATCAAACCAGCGTCGATCAATGAAGCGTGATTCAGGCGATCCTCAAACACATGATCACCACGTCCCAGCAACGCATTCACCGTGCCGATATTGGCCATGTAACCGGTAGAAAATAGCAGTGCACGGGGACGTCCTACGAATGCGGCCAGCTCTTCTTCCAGTTGATGATGGACATGACTATGACCATTAACCAGGTGTGCGGCTCCACTGCCGACACCATAGTCATTGGCGGCCTGCTGAAAGGCCTGAATCACCCTGGGGTGATTGGCCAGCCCCAGGTAATCATTACTACAGAAGCTCAACACCTCCTGCCCATCAATGCGGGCATGAGGTTGTTGTGGGCCCGCAATAACACGACGCTGGCGGTAGAGATGCTGCTGGCGCCTGGCCTCCAGGGCCTGTTTTAGATCCTTCACCGAATGATGTACCGACAGGTATTAATGGTGATGGCCACCGCTACAGGCCTTGTAGCTAAACTCCTGAACCGCATCACCGACCACCTCATCACGACTATCTTCACTGACGCTCATGATATTAATACCCAGGCGTTTAAACAGCGCCTTATCATGCTCGGCACCAGGATTCGCCGTGGTCAGCAGCTTCTCTCCGTAGAAGATGGAATTGGCTCCCGCGAGGAAACACAGAGCCTGCATTTGATCGTTCATCTCTTCACGACCTGCAGAGAGGCGTACATAAGACGCTGGCATCATGATACGAGCGACGGCAATAGCACGGATAAATTCAAAATGGTCGATCTCTTCACGGCCATGTAGCGGTGTACCCTCGACCTGCACCAGCATGTTGATCGGCACACTCTCGGGCTGCTTTTCCATGTTCGCCAGTTGCTGCAATAGCCCGACGCGATCCTTACGCTCCTCTCCCATGCCCAGGATGCCGCCGCTACAGACATTAATGCCGGCATCTCGCACATTTTGCAGCGTATCAAGGCGATCCTGATAGGTGCGGGTACTAATCACCGAGCCGTAAAATTCGGGCGAGGTGTCCAGATTGTGATTGTAATAATCCAGGCCTGCCTCTTTCAGCTTGCTGGTCTGCTCTTCACTCAGCATCCCCAGTGTCAGGCAGCTTTCCATGCCCAACGACTTCACGCCCTTGACCATTTCCACTACCTGGTCGAGATCCCTGTCTTTGGGACTGCGCCAGGCCGCGCCCATACAAAAACGGCTGGAACCAGCTTCTTTGGCCAACCTGGCCGCCTTCATCACTTCATCAACCGGCAACAGGCGCTCACGCTCCAGACCAGTATCGTAACGGGCACTTTGTGGGCAGTAACCACAATCCTCCGGACAGGCACCGGTTTTGATGCTTAACAGAGTGCTGACCTGTACTTGATTGGGATCAAAATTCTGGCGGTGGACGGTTTGCGCCTGAAACAGCAGATCATTAAATGGCAATGCAAATAAATATTCGATCTCTTCCCGGCTCCAGTCCTGACGTATATCACTCATTTTCAACTCCTTAGTGGCTTTCCGGGATCACGGTATCGACCCACTCTTCTTTGTTAATTCGGATCAGGTCGCGTATCGACAGCGGTATCAGTATTGCGGCACAAATGGCCCAGGTCACCAACCACAGGGTGACATCGGTACCAAAAAAGGTTGCCACCACGACCACCAGCCCGACGACGGCATAAAAACGGTAGGCCGCTTCCTGGGTGTAATGGCCTACTTTCTCATTGGGGTGATGACGGTTTAGTGCATATACCAGCATTGATGCCCCCGCCCACAGGATACCGACCGGCACCGGCACCAACATCGCAATGATGTTGCCGATATTGAAGATCCGTGAACTATTGCGCGCGCTTTTGGCCGTCACCATACGAGGTGCGGACGAGTCGGTGTCAGACATTTTCTTACTACCTGAAATATCAATTGGGCGTATTATAGGGACTAATGAGCTAGTCAACCATAGCTATATAGCAAAGGTTTACACCTGGTTAAATTTTATGCAAAAGGATTTGCATATGCGCTGCCTACTGTGTCACAGAAACGCCAAAAACGATGTCTTTTGCCCACATTGTCAGCGATTACTGCCATTGATTCGGCATTGCTGCATGCAATGCGGCCACCCGCTAGACTCCTCCCGGGCAACACGATGCGGCCAATGCCAGGCTCACCCACCTTTCTTTGACCACTCCGGCTTTGCATTTGCATACCAGCCCCCCATCACCTCTCTGATCAAACAAATGAAATTCCAGCAACGCCTTGATATTGCCCGTGCCCTGGGAAGGGTACTCGCCGGGCAGCTACTATCAAGTTCCGAACCACTACCCGAGGCATTGATACCGGTACCGTTATATCATTCCCGCTTGCGCCAGCGTGGGTATAACCAGGCACTAGAAATCGCCCGTCCTATCGCCAAACAATTGGGTATTCCACTGGAATTAACACTGTGCAAACGCTCCCGTCCCACCCGGGAACAGAGTCATCTGCCATTTAAAGAGCGCAAAAAGAATATACGCGGCGCATTTCGGGTAACCAGCAGACCTAAATACCAACATGTTGCCCTGATTGATGATGTGGTGACCACCACTAATACCATTAATGAATTAGCCAGGGTGCTAAAACAGGCAGGGATCAATAAAGTGGATGTATGGGGTTGTTGTCGAGCGACATTGAGCAAATAAAAAAGAGGGCATATAGCCCTCTTTTTCTCGACCCGTTAGCGCTGTATTAGAAGTGGTAATACAGGTTCATAAATGAACCACTAGCTTCGATCGCACTGGTAACATCGGTGCCTTCGGCCAGGTCAATATTCTGACTACGCGTACCCACCTGTACACCCAGGCCAAAACTCATTTCATAAGCAACGTAGGTGCTCATATCGGTGTAACCACTGATCTGATTCATTATAACACCGGCAGAAAAACCACTGGCAGGCACTTCAACCGCCGCCTTGGCATAGATCATTGGCACGGTGACATTGATAGGAGCAGAGGTACCAGCGGTCAAGCTTCCTGAAATAGAGCGGAAAGTCAGACCGACATCAGCCGTCACCCAGTTATCCAGCAGCTCGTAATATAACGTAGTATCGGTGTGATCCAGGACCAGGCTATCGCCAGAAGTGTTAGATGCACTCAATGGGGCCTGTGCGATTCGAACATTTGGCAGCATCGGTACAGGGTGTTCTACCTCTGCCCACATGGTGGAAGAATCACCACCACTGCTCATCGTTGTCGTTGGGATAGCACCAGCAGAAATATTACCCGTAGTCTCCTGGCTCCAGCTACCGGTGCCCACTACGAAGCCAATCGTATCGGCATGAGCTGGTGAAAAAGCAGCAATGGATAATGCTAATGGAAGGACAATTTTCTTGATCATGTTCTTTACCTTTTGGTTAATTTAGCCATACCAAACTTAAAATCATATAAGCCAAGGTTAGCCTTAAAGCTATCTTTTCACTACGCAATAAGTCACGTTTTTCTATATTCGTAGCCAATAATCCGCGAGAATACCAATAAACACGGCCATACCCAACCAGTGATTATTGAGGAAAGCCTGAAAGCAGCCATCCCGGTCGCGCTCTCGGATCAAGTACTGTTGATATGCTGACAGACCTGCTGCCACAGTGACTCCCATATAATAGAGCGCCCCCATGTCCATTTGGTTCCCCATCATAAACAGACCGATGATCACCGCGAGTTGCATGATGCCAATGATCAACCTGTCTGCTTCACCGAACAAAATCGCGGTAGACTTGACCCCTATTTTCAAATCATCATCTCTGTCCACCATGCCGTACATGGTGTCATAGGCAGTAGTCCATAATACGGTGATGAAATAGAGCAACCACGCCCCTTGCGCCACGCTACCGGTTTGTGCGGCATAGGCCATCGGTATCGCCCAGGCAAATGCAGCACCTAACACCACCTGGGGCAAATAGGTATAACGTTTCATAAACGGATAAAGAGCGGCAAGCAGCACGGCACCGAATGACAGGTAGATAGTTAATGGATTCATTAACAGTACCAACAGAAAAGCAGCAATAACTAAACCCGCAAATAACTTTAATGCTTCTTGTGGATTTACCTTACCGGAGGCAATGGGCCGCTCGCGAGTACGCTGAACATGTGGGTCTATCTTCCGATCTGCATAATCATTGATCACACAGCCGGCCGAACGCATCAACACAACGCCAAGGATAAAAACAAACAGCACTAATGGATCTGGATCCCCCTGAGCAGCAAACCACACTCCCCACAAAGTCGGCCATAATAATAAGTAGATCCCGATGGGACGGTTTAGACGCATCAACAGGGCATACTGATACCAGCGTTGTATTACTTCTTGTTTCTTCATTATTTCCACTCGCCTATTTCAGGCAAAAAGATCTCATATCCCAGCAATGGCTTGCCACGTAACTTCATTAAAGAACGAC
>JABURU010000285.1 GCA_014762485.1 Gammaproteobacteria bacterium
TTATTGCCTGCTGCATCGGGTATCTCTAATAGATTCTTACCCTCCAGTGACGGATGCAGGGTCAACACGCCCTGATTCTTGCCTGGTTTTGCGGAGATGGCATAAACATACCCGGTATCACCAAACACCATCGAGGAGAGTTTTTGCTTTAACAGAGCTAATTGAGCACTGTAGTCGAACCCTACGTAGAGGATGCCAATGACCTTGCCACTATCATCCTTAAACGGGGTGTACTTGGTCATATAATGCTTGCCAAACAAATGGGCTGGCCCAATGTATGACTTACCACTCATTAAGGTTTCATAACCAGGATGAGTTTTACCCAAATAGGTGCCAAACGCACGCGAACCATCTGTTTTCCGTAACGAGGTAGAAATACGCAGGAAGTCATCCCTGTTACGCATAAATATGGTCGCGGTGCCGCCAGTCATCTTGGTGAAACGATCGGGGAATGCGAAATTCTGGTTCAAGACACGTCCACGATAAGTTAATACCGGCACCTCTTCGCCATTAACATCCACCTTAATGGCCTCATCCAGCACAATGTCATCGTCAAACATACCGAAAAAGATGCTCGATAACTTATCGGTATTGTTAACCAGGCTATCGTAGAAAAACTCCAGTGTACTGGAGACCATCTTGACTTGTTCCTTGAGCTGATGCTCTACGCTCTCCTCAAAATCATTGGCGGTACGAACCGTGACGTAGGAAGTAAAGATAGAAAACACAACAACTACGGCCAGGATCACCAAAATAGACAACTGATGACTGATCGACATACGGCCGATTTGGGTTATTTTCAAGGGACTCATTGCCAACTCCGGGCGGTAGAATAAATTGACAGGATAGACTAGCGAACTCCGTTATCGACAACAAGACTTAGATTATGGAATTTACATCAATTTAATACTAACTGTTTTTATAATATAGAAAGAGGCTTTTTCCCTGTATCTATAGGGTATTTTTTTCCGCAGAGTAAAATAAACAACCAATAACCATCACCGGTTTGCTAATCAATCAACAAGGCATGCCTCCTGGCAGAGTTATGCCTTCCTGATATTGCCATCGCAAACTAACACTGCTCCCAGGGTAGGCCATCAAACCGCCAGCCACCCGTAGTACTGCGATGATGATTCTCGTCCAGCTCTCCTTCAAACCCTTCGGTGATGTTATATACCTCGGTAAAACCTTCTTCGATTAATAAGTCACCGGCCTCTAGTGAACGTTTTCCACTACGACAGATCAGTATAATTGGCACATTGGCTTCATTGTGATGATCCGACAGGCCACCGAGGATCAGCTGGCGTATGTCGGTGGCAAAATGTGTATTAATTTTCCAGTCCGGCTCATCTATCCATGGAACATGAATCGCACCGGTCGGATGACCAACAAACAGAAACTCCATATTGGAACGGACATCTACTAATATGGCCTTGGGGTTATCCTGCAACATTTGCCAGGCTTCTTTACTGGTTATCGACTTTGGCTCTTGCATCACACGCTCTCTACTACATGGTGGTAACGAATTAAGCCTAGACCCTTCCATCCAATTGCACCACTCTTCAGTATTTCACGATACAATAGGCCCATGTCTGAATTAATTATTCCCCCCAAGGCCCTAATGCGGCCGGTAGGTCGCGCGATTGTTGAGTACGACATGATACGCGATGGTGATCGTATTCTTTTAGGAGTCTCTGGCGGCAAGGACTCATTGACCCTGCTGCATATCCTCAAGCACCTGTCGACCTATGCACCGGTAAAATTTGAGCTGGCAGCGCTAACCATCGACCCCCAGGTCGAGGGATTTGATCCCTCCATCCTTAAACAGTACATGGCCGACCTGGACATTCCTTATTTCTATGAAGAGTACCCGATAGAAGCGCAAGCGCAAAAGAGCATGAAGAAGGATTCTTTCTGTTCATTCTGCTCACGTATGAAGCGTGGCCTGATGTATTCCACCGCACGCCGTGAAGGCTATAACGTGTTGGCACTGGCGCAACACCTGGATGACCTGGCAGAAAGTTTCATGATGTCGGCTTTTCACCAGGGCCAGTTGCGCACCATGAAGGCTCACTATTTGAATGATGACGGTGATGTCCGCATCATTCGCCCTCTATCCTATGTTCGGGAACGCCAAACTCGCGACTTTGCCAGCGAACATACCTTGCCGGTGATCCCGGATAGCTGTCCGGCCTGTTTTTCCATGCCGACACAGCGCGAGCATATGAAGCAATTGTTAGGAACCGAAGAGCAGAATTACAAAAATCTCTATAAAAACTTATTGTCCGCCATGCGCCCCCTTATGCTCGAAGGCGGCATCCCTGGCAAAGAAGGTCATAATGAGTAAGCCAGCATTCAAATATCGCTTTCGTGCCTATATTACCCGTGGACTGCTACGACTATTTGCGCTGCTGCCATTATCGCTAAATCATATGCTAGGTTCAGCAATTGGCCGTCTCGCGTACCGCATCAACAATGATCTAAAGTATTCCGCCTCAATTAATATCCAGCGCTGCCTGCCTCAACTTTCACAGCAGCAGCAGCAGCAACTAAACAAGGCGCAACTGATCGGCACCGGCAAAACCTTTACCGAGGCCGGCGCGATGTGGCTGTGGTCTGGCAAACGCATCTTAAACTCGATTAAAGAGATCAGTGGAGAAGAACACGTCGAAATCGCTTTATCCAAAGGCAAAGGCGTCATTTTTGCGATGCCGCATATGGGCTCCTGGGAACTGGTATCGCTTTACTGCTCGAATAAGTACCCAATGACGACACTGTACCGCCCCCCCGACATGCAGGCACTGGAAAAGATAGTACGTACTGGGCGAGAACGGCTGGGTGCGACCCTGGTTCCCACCGATAACCGCGGTGTAAAGGCCCTGTTGAAGGCCTTAAATAGTGGTGAGACGATAGGTATCCTGCCAGATCAGGAGCCTGGCAAAGGCCAGGGAGTATTTGCCCCTTTCTTTGGCATCCCGGCCTACAGTATGAGCCTGTTATCCCGGCTGGTACAGAAAACCAGTGCCGAGGTGGTCTTCGCCTTTGCCGAGCGCCTGCCTTTCGGACAGGGCTACCACTTACATTTCCTGCCCGCGCCGGAAGGTATCCGGGATAAGGAAATGGATCATGCCATTAGCGCGGTGAACCTGGGAGTGCAGAGATGCATCGAGCAGTGCCCGGGGCAATATCAGTGGGGTTACCGCCGCTTTAAAACCCGCCCGGAGGGTGAAGGCAAATTTTATTAATCTGATAGTTATCCATCGAAAAAATATCGCCTCTGATAAATTCGATAAAAATTTTACAACTTTGTAACAGAATCTCACCTATCTATGGGATGCATCCCCTATTTACCTGACTTATATTGTCAGATACTAAGCAAAGCAGAATGATATTTATCATGGGCGTAGTTAGCACGATAGATAGTAAAAGAAACCTTGTGATCCACAGTGTCGCCGGGGAACTTACCCTGAGCGATATAAAAGTGGCGGCAGTAAAACTGTATGATAATCCCGACTTCCGCGCAGATATGGGGATATTGGTCGATCTACGAGATGGTACCGCCAAGGATCTGTCCAATGATGATATCCAGGAGTTCATCATGATGACCCGCGCGATGGATGAAAAGCGAGGCACGGGGCGTACCGCTTTTCTTGCCGAGCGCGACGTGGACTATGGTATAAGTCGCATCTTTAAGTCTTTACTGGACGATACCTCACGCCGCATTGGTGTCTTTCGTGATCACCAGCAGGCCATCGACTGGCTTCAGGGCAAGGATTAATAAGGCGAGGGCGCATCATTCGGACGCTTTCTAAATAGCGTCAACGTCCACATATATTGTTCTGGATATTCTTCGACCATTTGTTGCAATACGGCACTCTGGCGTTCAGCGTCCTGCTGACGATCACCACTGGGGAAGTCAGCCAGAGGTGGATGAATCTTTACCAGGTACTTACCCTTGCCCGTGTAGTAAGTCATCGCCGGGATTACCGTGGCAGAACTAATCTTGGCCAGTTTACCCAATGAGGTAATGGTCACGGTAGGCACATTAAAGAAGGGGGCAAACACCCAGTCACTGCCCTTTACATGGGACAGGTCCTCATCCGGCAGGTAATAAAATACCGTCCCCTGCTTGATCTCTCGCACCACCGGCCGCAGACCTTCATGCCGCTCATATAACACGGTATGAAAACGTAAGCGTCCTCGCCCCATTAGCCAGTCGACGACCTCACTGCGGGCACGCTTGATCAGGCCGACTACCGGGACCTGCATACGAAACGCCGTCGCCCCGGCGTCCAGCGCAACATTATGGCCGGTAAGAATAATAACATTCTGTCCCTTATCGCGAGCCTGTTGTAGGTACTCCCACCCCTCGAGCTGGATCAGCTTGTTTAATTTGCGCTTGCTACCCCACCATAAAATGCCGTAGTCCAGCATACTTCGGACCATGGTCGAGAAATAGCTCACCAACATGGCCTGACGCTCTGCATCGCTTTTTTCTGGAAAGGCCATTTGCAGGTTTACCGTCGCAATATGCTGACGATAGGATGATTTATGCGCCATTTTTTTACCCACCCAGCGAGCGAGCAGATCACGCACCTGCCAGGGCAGGAGCGAAGTAACCCATAGTAAAAACATCCCCAGCCAGGTTAGCCAGTATTTGGGCAGGAAAAAGCTTAATTTAAACCGAAGTTGATAACCGCGGGTATTATCCAACATCAAAGTTCACTCAGGAGTTTATCGATCATCCCTTCGGCCTGGCGGGCGTATCCACCACCAAAGAGGTTCGCATGGTTTAAAATATGGTACAGGTTATAAAGCGTCTTGCGTTGCCGATAACCGCTATCCAGGGGCCAACTGGCATTATACGCATCATAGAAGTCGCGACCAAAACCGCCAAACAGTTCCGTCATCGCGATATCCGCCTCACGATCCCCGTAATAAACCGCCGGATCAAATATCACCGGCATACCATTTGGCATATATGCATAATTACCTGACCAAAGATCACCATGCAACAGGGAGGGCTGGAGAGTGATACCAGCAAACAGTTGGTGAAAGGAGTCCAGCAGGCGAAACCCTTTGTCCTGTAGTGTTCCACCAAAGCCATTTTGCGCGGCCAGCTGCAGTTGGTAACCCAGACGATGATGACGCCAGAATGTCACCCAGTCAGACACCGGCGTATTTATTTGCGCTGTCGAGCCGATGGTGTTGTCACGATGCCAACCAAACTGTGCCCGCGTGGCATGGTGCATGGTAGCCAGTTGCTCACCCAGCAAGCCGCCACTGCCGCCTCTCCCCATGGGAAGATATTCCATCACCAGGTAAGCATAATTACCCTCTATATCCCATATATAAGGCCTGGGCACGGTAATGCTATTGGTCGCCGACATCGCTTGCAGCCCTTCCGCCTCGGCAGCAAACATATCGTACTGACTGACGGTATTGGTTTTTACAAAATAGCTAGCGCCATTTTCACCATCCAGCCTATATGCTGCACTGATGCAACCTCCACCAAGGCTCTCATAGGTAGATAATTTAAAATCTGGATCAATATGTTCTGCCATATTGGCAGCAATACGAGGTAATAAGTTCATATTGTCGTTATTATTAACTATCGCTGCATGATAAAACTGAATATATTCTTACATTAGCAAATATGTGACTGGATTCACAAAAAGCTTTGTGATCATCGTCACGATCTTGGTCAGTTTGAAATAACATTGTGAAATCTGTTTGCATACCCTGTACTGGGCGGCATTCTTATTTTACTTTTACTTATAGTATTTTAGGTATTATCGGATTATGAAGTCGATTTTAGTTGTAGATGATGACGAAAACATCCGCATGATCGTGATGTATATGCTGGAACGTGAAGGCTACCACGTCATCGGAGCCAAGGATGGGAAAGAAGCACAGGAATTTATAGACGGTTCCGAAACTCCCGACATGGCACTATTTGATGTCATGATGCCTTATATGGATGGCTTTGAACTACTCTCCTATGCTCGGGCTAAACAGGAGTGGTCCGATATTCCCATCATCATGCTGACCGCCAAAAGTCAGGAAACCGATATCGTCAAGGCCCTGGATAATGGTGCCAGTGATTATATCACCAAGCCCTTTAAACCCAATGAGCTATTGGCCAGAATGCGACGCCATTTATAACAGCCTATGAGATGTTATACCTATTCCCTGCTCATTCCCATCCTGCTGCTTACCTTACCGATTCAGGCGCAACCCACAGAAGAATTCATCACCACTATATCCCGTAGTGCACTCACCCCTATTAGCGGCCCAGCGATGGCAGACTGGTCAGATTACAAACTGCATTGGTCAACGTTCAGCGAAGATAACCAACGCTTCTTTGTTAATTATCAGCAGTCCGATCACTTTAATATGAGCGATAGCCGTCTAAGCCTGGGAAAAAGTATTAATGCAGGCCCTCAACAACGCTATCAACTGGAATTTCGTAGCAGCGATGAAAAGGTTTTATTTCCAGCCTTTTCACTACTGGCAGCCACCAACAGAAAGCTAAACCAGCAAGCTATATTAAACCTTGAGCTACAATATGATCAATTTGAAAAAATTGATCCCAATACCCTGGTAATTCGCTACCCGGAAGGCATCGGCCTTAAAGCCATGCTGAAATATTACACCGGCAGTCACTTAATCATTCCATCTGCGACCTATACTATAGTAGATGATAATAATCAGTCTGATAGTGCCAACACGCTGACGGCGAAGTATATGTATATCTATAATGATAAAAACAACC
>JABURU010000289.1 GCA_014762485.1 Gammaproteobacteria bacterium
GATGAGGAGTACAATGCCGAACGCCTGACCCAGATCCTTACGGATGTCACCGAAATTATTGGTGCCAATATCCTTAACGTTGCACGCCAGGATTATGACCCGCAGGGCGCCTCGGTCACGATGTTGATCTCGGAAGAGCCGATTATCGCTGGCGAGTTATCCAATACCGAGGCCCCGGGTCCGTTACCCGACTCGGTGGTGGCACACCTGGATAAGAGTCACATCACCGTGCACACCTACCCGGAGAGTCATCCAGACAATGGTATCAGTACCTTTCGTGCTGATATCGATGTCTCCACCTGTGGCCGTATCTCGCCACTAAAAGCATTGAACTACCTGATCCATAGCTTTGATTCGGACATTGTCACACTGGATTACCGGGTGCGTGGTTTTACCCGTGATGTGAAGGGTAAAAAGCATTTTATCGATCACAAGATTAACTCGATCCAGAATTATATCGCCCGTGATACCAAGAATAAGTACGAAATGATCGATGTGAACGTATACCAGGAAAACATCTTTCATACCAAGATGATCCTCAAGGACTTCCAGTTAGACAGTTACCTGTTCGGTATTAATGAGGATGATTTGACGGGCAAGGAACAAAAAAAGGTTCGTGGCCAGTTAAAGAAAGAGATGCAGGAGATTTTTTACGGCCGCAATATGAGCAAGATGCCCAGCGAATAGGTAAAAAGCCTCGATAAAGTGACAAGGCGGTGAAGTATCTCGACCGCCTTATTGTTTAGCTGACAAATGCAGCTGGACTGACACCAAAGCGCTCGGATAACTCATTAATATGCCCCAATGTTAGCTTGCGTGGCTTTTCTGGGTTCAGGATTTCAGACACCACACCTTGAGAGCCAATTTCAGGTAGATCGGACTGCTTCAAGTTGTGTTGCTGCATAAAAAAGCGCAGTACCTCTTCTGGACTTACTACCGGGGTGGGGTAGCGAGCCTCTTCATACTCTTCAATATTGCGCACTAATACATCCAATAAGCTTTGCAGCGGGTGCTCGGGCTCATCAGCAACCAATTGCATTAAACTATCAACGGCCTCTAGCAGCTGTTCGTACTCGGTTTCAGTTTTCGGGAGGGATAACACAGGGGCGAGATCCTGCCACTCATCCATCACCCGTTGTAGTGCCATAGTCATTCTCTATTCCTCACAGGGAGGCTTCCATTTACCCCTGTCGTATTCCTTGTGGGTCAAAATTTCACGGATATATACGATGCCCGTGTTGAAGTGGATAGCTGCAATCAGCCGCAGCTTATTGCCCCCGATGTTAAATACACAACAACGACCAACTTTATCGACGCTGTTGAACGTTTTGCGTAAATCATCAAAGTTGCTGAAGTGACTGTGCTTGATGATTTGGTGCCAGGCCAGCAGTGCTGACTGAGACTCTGGAAATTTCTTTCCAGCTTCTCGAATATGCTTTAGAGAAATTACTCTCATAATGTTGTCCTGTTGTCATTGTCGCCCTCCCTGGTGGATACATACATCTTTAATCTATATCTCATTTTGAGATATGTCAAGAATATATAATAAAAAAGCGGCTAATTTGCCGCTTTAACTGGTGTATAAATATGGCGAAATATTAAGAAGTTATAACCAATAGGCTGATTTGGTCATTACCTTGGACATAATCGGCATCATGATGTTGCGCACCGGCCAGGGAAGCTGGGCACCGCCATGTTGCAGCGCGACGGTGGCATGGTGGCCTTCATCTTCTTTCATCTGTTCAAGGATGGCACGGGTTTTTTGATCCTTGCTGGATACCTGCTCCAGGTGCTCGTTTAAATGACGCACTACCTGGTGCTCGGTCTCGGCAACAAAACCCAGGCTCCACTTGTCACCTGCGGCACCGGCAATGGCGCCTATGGTCAGGGAGCCCAAATACCAGGCAGGATTGAGCAAACTTTTATGCGTACCTAGCTCATTGATGCGACGCTCACACCACTCCAGGTGGTCATTTTCTTCCATTGCCGCACGTTCCATTTTTTCCCGCACTTCCGGCAAACGGGCCGTGAGGGCCTGGCCCTGGTAGAGGCCCTGGGCGGAAACTTCTCCGGAATGGTTGATGCGCATCAGGCGTCCGGCCAGCTCTTTTTCGCTGTCAGATAAATCGCTTTCCGCAATATCCTCTGCCGGGTTGGGACGCTCGGTGACGGGGGGCGTGCCAAAGATGGTACGCAGGCCAACATCCAGGTTTACCAGTAGGTGGTCGATGGGGGTCAGGTTTCTTCTGCTCATAGTTATATTATAAGGTGTTATCTCTGTTTAGCATTATGCCTTGATACGTAATTGTCGCGCCAGCAGGGTTGCAGGGTGTATGACCTCGATCAACCTGCCGCGCTGTTTGAGTCCAGCCTGGATATGCAGGGCACAACCTATATTGGTGGTCACCAGTATGTCTATGTCCTGCTTGTCGATGGCCTCCAGTTTGGGGTTCAACAGGGCATCCGCCTGCTCTGGCTGGCTGAACATATGGGTACCTGCGGCACCACAACAAAACTGATTGCCGTTCAGTGGCTGGATGTTCAGGTTGGGGATGACGCTCAGCATACTGTAGGCGCTTTGACCCTGTTTAAGGACATTGCGTTGTAGGCAGGGCTCATGCACCGCTATCTTTTTATCCATCGCTTCGAATGTGTACTGTTTGGGCCACTCGACTCTGGAGAGAAAATCCGAGATGTCCACGACCTGCTGACTAAATGGTTCCGCATCCAGTGCATCATTATGTTGGGGGTATTCTTTTAAATGCGTAGTACAGCCGGATGCGGTGGAGATGATCGGATCAGTTGAACGGCCAAAGGCGGTTATATTGGCGCTGGCCAGCTGCTGCGAGGCTTCTATATCGCCTTCGTTTCGGTGCATGGCTCCACAGCAGACCTGTTTGTCCGGGATGTTCACCGCGTAACCCAGGTGTCGCAGGAGAAAAATCGCGGCATCGCTGGTTTCCTGATCAAACAGGCGGCTGGCGCAGCCTCTAAACAGGTTCACCTTGCCTTTGACCTGCACCTTGGTGTCCGCCGGGTAGAGGCTCAGGGTGTTCGGCTTGCTGACAGGGGGGAGATAACGGTGCAGGCGCTTCAGGTGAGCGGAGCCGAAATAGCCCAGCAGGGCGACCAGTTTAGCCGCTCCCCAGCGCTGATAGCGGTGTAACCAGTTGTTTATATGCTTGAGGCGAGCGGGTGGAGAGGCCAGTAGCGTCATCAGCAAGCGAGTGCCCCAGGGCAAAGTGCTCAGGCCCTGCTGTTTTAGTACCTGGCGCTGAGAGTTGAGCAAGGTACCGTACGGCACATCGGATGGGCAAATACCTTCGCAGGCGCGGCAACCGAGGCAGTGATCCAGGTGCTGCAAAAATTCACTATCAGCTTCCAGCTGCCCCCTGGCCAGTCCCATCATCAGCGAGATGCGGCCCCGAGGGGATTCATTTTCGCTCTGTGATAAGCCATAGGTGGGGCAGTGTGGGATACATAAGCCACACATAACACAGCGATCTGCCAGCTGGGTCGGAAAGGGAGAGTCGGCCACGGGTAATCTCATCTAAAATTGGGAATGATAACAGCTCAATCACGGAATGTGAGTGTTCATGATGAATTCTAAGCCGCTCGTACTACAAATAAATGGGTGTTTACGGTACCCTGTTTCACCCTCTGAAGTATCACGGTTTACACATGAGCGACTCTTTCTATAAATATCATGTCTTCTTTTGCACCAACCAGCGTGAAGCCGGAGAAGGGTGCTGCGAAAACTTCAATGCCGCGGAGATTCGTGGCTATGCCAAACAACGGGTTAAAGAACTTGGCGATCAGGTAAGTGGTAATGTTCGCATTAATACCGCGGGTTGCCTGAACCGTTGTGACCAGGGGCCGGTGATGGTGGTCTACCCAGAGGCAACCTGGTACACCTATGTGGATCGGGAAGATGTCGATGAAATCATCGAAGAGCACCTAATTAAAGGTAACATCGTCAAACGGCTGCAAGTCTAATCTTATAAAGCCCGTACAGTGGTATAGTCGTGGCGCCGCGTGAGTGACACGGCACCAAGCGGTGATAGATTGACGATGGTGGAAAAATCCATATATGAGTGAAGCGTTGTTACTGGATGGTGATGCAGGGAAAATAGAGGCGGTCATTTCCTATCCCCCCGGTTTTGCCGATGGCGAGCCTATCTCCATCATTTGTCATCCACACCCATTATATAGTGGCAGCATGACCAATAAGGTTGTGTATATGATCGCTGACAGCTTCGAAAAGCTGGGCGTGGCGACCTTGAAATTCAATTTTAGAGGGGTGGGCAAAAGCCAGGGGCAGTTTGATCAGGGACAGGGTGAGTCGGATGATCTGAAACGGCTGGCCAACTGGTTTCGGCACAAGCACCCCAACAGCCCGTTATGGCTATCTGGCTTTTCATTTGGCGCCTACGTGGCGGCCCGTAGCGGTGATGCCATAGCTCCCGATAGGCTGCTATTGGTGGCACCGCCAGTGAGCATGTTCGACTTCTCGTCGATAGGGCCATTTGAAGTGCCCTATATGGTTATCCAGGGAGAACAGGATGAGGTTATCTCTTCCGAGGCCGTGGGGCACTGGGTGGACACACAGCCACAAAGCCCGGTTTATCACCTGATGCCCGAGGCTGATCACTTCTTTCATGGACGCCTGGTGGAGTTGCGTGAGGCCATACTACGTAGCTGGAGTCGTAAATAACGTCAACAAATTTCATAATATGAATATAGTTCAAATTGTAGAGTGTATATGCAAAAAAGTGTTGACAGTCACAGTGCTATATTAGAAAATTCTAATTATGGTCGCTCGCGTCGCAATGACCGCTTGAGCACCATAACTCCTCCATCCTCCTTTGGTGGTTTTAAGCGCGGCTCCCCTGCCGCGCTTTTTTTTGCCCTGACGAACCGTTAGGTGAGTAGGGTACTCATAATGGAACTCCGCCAGGAGGTCCTATGAGTGTGGCCTAGCAGTCTCCACCCTACAACGATAGATGCTCTGAGCAACTTCCTGACACATAGAACCCTAACGGGCTTCATGAAGCTGGCGCATAGAACGCGAATCGCGCTCATTATGCATACCTCAACCATCTTTCCGATGGCTCGGGGCAACCTACGCCTCGCTACGGCAACTCACTTTGTTCGTTCTGGTCGTACCTAGAACCTCCTTCGGAGCTTCATTGGGACTCTCTTAACTCGTTATGGTCGTGGCCTGGCGCACTTAACGAAATTCGTAGAAACTCGGTTTAAGGCTGTCTGTTCTAGCCGGGCCCGCAGTACACCGTGAGAGGGCTGCCCTCACTAAAGGCCGGGAAATGGGGAGATGGATTGATTCAAGTACTCAAGTTGGGGTGGTTCATACTGGATCCACCTCTCCCAAGCTCGTATAATGCCGGTCCCGTTTCCCAGGGGTGTAGTGATACCCTCCTAATTTCACTATTTTTCCCCCGATAGCTATTGCATCAGGGCGGTATCTCCTATAAGATTCTCCGTCTTTTTCGGGTAGTCCAATTAATTGGAGCAGGACTGGAATGAAAACATTTAGCGCAAAACCCGAGACGGTTGAGCGGGACTGGTATGTAGTCGACGCTGCGGGTAAAACACTGGGCCGTTTGGCCTCTGAAATCGCCCATCGTCTGCGCGGAAAGCATAAAGTAGAATACACCCCCCATGTGGACACTGGTGACTACATTGTTGTGGTCAACTGTGAGAAGGTTGCTGTCACTGGCCGTAAGGCGCAGGACAAGATGTACCATCATCACACCGGTTTCCCTGGTGGCATCAAGTCCATTAGCTTTGAAAAGCTGATCGACAAAGCCCCTCAGCGCGCCTTAGAGTCTGCTGTGAAGGGTATGTTGCCTAAGAACCCTCTGGGTCGTGCCATGTTTAAGAAGCTGAAGGTCTTTGCCGGCCCTGAGCATACTCATCATGCACAACAGCCCAAGGAACTGGACATCTAATCGGATAACGTTATGGCAGAACAAGTTTACTACGGTACTGGTCGTCGTAAGTCTTCCACCGCCCGTGTCTTCATCAAGAACGGCAGTGGCAACATTACGGTGAACAACCGCAGCCTGGAAGAATACTTCGGTCGTGAAACCTCTCGCATGGTGGTTCGTCAGCCGCTGGAACTGGTTGAGTCTCTGGACAAGTTTGATATCAAGGTCACGGTACGTGGCGGCGGTAACAACGGTCAGGCAGGCGCCATTCGTCACGGTATCACCCGTGCACTGATGGAATACGACGAAACCCTGCGTCCTTCACTGCGTAAGGCGGGTTATGTCACTCGTGATGCTCGTGAAGTTGAACGTAAGAAGGTCGGTCTGCACAAAGCACGTCGTCGTCCTCAGTTCTCCAAGCGTTAAGCTTATTGGAAAGATGGGCAGGCCATTTCTTGGCGGTGTCCATTTTCTATTGGGGCCATCTTTAATGGTGGCCACCAGGCAATAAAAAACCTCGCCCTTGAGCGGGGTTTTTTATTGCCTGCCGATCGGTAGCTGAGCAGTAATAATCGTGTCTATGAACGGCCCACTTTGCCGCTAGCGATATGAACGGCAGGAAGCTCGCTAAAGATCATATGAGGCAGAAAAACATCTCATGATCGCCCACCACAGGCATACCTTTTCACTGCTTGAAATAAATAAAAATCGGCCTGCAATGGAGTATGAAGATTTAGTACTAGGTCGTGAAATGCGCCCGTCTCATGCGGCTTGCGGTCGGTTTATCGACTACTATTGACTCGTTACTTTCTCTTTTAACACTT
>JABURU010000250.1 GCA_014762485.1 Gammaproteobacteria bacterium
ACCTCAATGTGGATCGCCGGGGTAATGCAAGGTTTGATGTGGCGCGCGGTAAATGATGATGGAACTCTGACCTATAGCTTTGTAGAAGCGCTGGAGAGGATGTATCCATATTATACCGTTCGTCTGCTGGGTGGCCTGCTGTTCTTCATCGGCATGTTAATTATGGCTTATAACGTTTGGAAAACCGTGTCAGCAGGTAAAGCCGTTGATGACACCGTTCAAGCCAGCGCATAAGGGAGGATATGAACCATGAGTCATGAAGTGGTAGAAAAAAATATCGGCCTGATGGCGCTATTTATAGTGTTAGTCATCAGTGTTGGTGGACTGGTAGAAATCGTACCGTTGTTCTTCTTGAAAAGCACCACTCAACCGGTAGATGGCTTAAAACCCTATACCGCACTGCAGTTGGAGGGACGTGATGTTTACATTCGTGAGGGCTGTTACACCTGCCACTCGCAGATGATACGCCCGTTCCGTGCCGAGACCGAGCGTTACGGTCACTACTCGGTAGCGGGTGAGTTTGTCTATGACCATCCATTCCAGTGGGGTTCCAAGCGCACCGGTCCTGATCTGGCGCGTGTTGGTGGACGTTACTCGGATGAGTGGCATATTGTTCACCTGATCAATCCGCGTGATGTGGTGCCTGAGTCCAATATGCCGGGCTTCCCCTGGTTGGCAGAGGACCTGGTGGATCACACGATGACGGCGAAGAAGATGCAGGCCATGCAAACCCTGGGTGTGCCATATAGTGATGCAGAGATTGCCGCGGCGGCGGATGCCGTGAAAGGCAAAACCGAGATGGATGCCATCGTCTCTTACCTGCAGGTACTGGGTACCAGCATCAAGACAAGGAGATAGTCATGGATATTCATACACTACAAGGTATCGTTACGGCGCTAATGATGGTGACCTTTTTAGGCATTGTCTGGTGGGCGTATAGCAAAAAAACACAAAAGCGATTCAACGAGGCAGCCAATCTGCCCTTTGCTGATGAAGCCGTAGAGCAGCAAAGCATGGATAAGGAGGCGAACAATGAGTAGTTTCTGGCACTGGTATGTTGTGCTGTTAACCCTGTTAAACATCTTTGCCTGCTTCTGGTTGGTAAGGTGGGCAACCAGAAAACGTTCAGGTGAAGCGGCAGAAGGTAATGTTACTGGACATAGCTGGGATGGGTTGCAGGAGTACAACAATCCGCTTCCTCGTTGGTGGTTGTGGCTGTTTTATATCACCATCATCTTTGCCCTGATTTACATAGCACTTTACCCCACACTGGGTAACTGGGCAGGGGCTTATGGCTGGACATCCACCGGGCAGTACCAGGAAGAGATGCAAGAGGCCGATGCCAAGTACGGACCTATCTTTGCCAACCTGGCAAAACAGGACGTGGCGACCTTATCGCAAGATAGCACGGCAGGCCAAATCGGACAGCGCCTGTTCCTTAACTACTGCGCAACCTGTCACGGTAGTGATGCCGGTGGTGCCGTGGGCTTCCCCAACCTGGCAGATAAGGACTGGCTTTATGGCGGAACACCCGAAGCCATTAAGACCAGCATCATGAATGGCCGTGTAGGTGCTATGCCTCCCTGGGGGGCGGCACTGGGTGAGCAGGGCGTGGACGAAGTGGCCGCTTATGTTATGAGCCTAAGTGGGCGCGATGTTGATGCTGCCAAGGCCTCGGCCGGTAAGGGCAAGTACAATATGATGTGTATTGCCTGTCATAGCGCCGATGGTTCAGGTAACACCGCACTGGGTGCACCCAACCTGGCGGATAATGTCTGGTTATACGGTGGCTCACCAGGCGCTATTAAGGCCTCGATTCGTGATGGTCGTAATGGTGTGATGCCTGCCCATAAGGAGTTCCTGGGTGAAGACAAGGTGCATGTGCTAGCTGCCTATATTTATAGCTTGCAAGACAAGTAATTAGTAAGACAGCGGGTACAGTATTTTGCTGTGCCCGTTTTTCATAGAGTAGTATTTGCAGGAGATATTTTATGGACGCAATCGAATTATTATTTAGTTCATGGACCGGTATTTTAACTATCTTTACTGTCTTATTCGCAACAGGGTTTGTAGCGTTTGTTGGTATATGGGCGTGGAAACAAAGTAAACCACAATAGGGCAACGACTTCGGCAAATCCCGGCATAAGGAAGAGAATGAGTGAGTAAGGAACAAAATGTCGCCATTGAAGACGAACTATATGCAAAGCGGGAGAAGATATATCCACGGCAAGTAAGTGGCGTCTTTGCCTCATTGCGACTCTCTGGTGTGCTGGGTTTGCTCGGTATCTATTATCTGTTTCCATGGTTTAACTGGGACGGGCGTCAGGCAGTATTGTTCGATTTGCCGGCACGAAAATTTTATATCTTTGATCTTGTTTTCTGGCCGCAGGATTTTTTCTATTTGGCTCTGTTGCTAATTATTGCGGCACTCTCCCTGTTTTTCTTTACCGCCCTAGCTGGTCGTTTATGGTGTGGTTATGCTTGTCCACAGACGGTCTGGACAGAAGTGTTTTTATGGATAGATAGAAAGGTCGAAGGTGATCGTAGCAAGGCGATGAAGCTGGACAAGGCGCCATGGACTGCCAACAAGATCATTAGAAAGTCTATCAAGCATGTATTGTGGATCGTTTTTTCACTGTTTACCGGTTATACATTTGTTGGCTGGTTTACGCCCATTGATGAATTGACCACAACACTTATCAATCTTGAGGCTGGGCCATGGGAAACCTTCTGGGTATTCTTTTATGGCTCTGCAACATATTTGAACGCCGGCTGGATGCGAGAGCAGGTGTGTATCTATATGTGTCCATATGCACGTTTTCAGAGTGCCATGTTTGATAAGGATACATTAATCATATCGTATGATGAGGAACGGGGTGAGCCTCGTGGTAGCCGTAAGAAAAATATCGACCCCAAAGAGAAAGGTCTCGGTGATTGTATTGACTGTACCTTATGCAAGCAGGTGTGCCCTACCGGGATCGATATACGTGATGGGTTGCAATATCAATGCATAGGATGTGCTGCCTGCGTGGATGTGTGCAACTCGGTAATGGATAAGATGGGATATGAGCGCGGACTGGTGCGTTATACCACCGAGCACTCATTACAGGGAAAAGCCGCGCATGTATTGAGAACGCGGATTATTGTCTATGCAGTATTGCTGGTGGTGCTATTAGTCGGGCTGATCTATGCCATTGGACAGCGTATACCGTTAGAGCTGGATATCATTCGTGATCGCAATAGCCTGTACCGCACTACTGAAAGCGGCCTGGTGGAAAATATTTATACATTAAAAGTGATCAATATGGATGAGCTTGATCATACCTATCATTTATCGATCTCTGGCTTGCAGGGAGCCAGCCTGATCACACGAACAACTGATGTGAAGGTAGAAGCCGGGGCGGTGATGGAGTTACCGGTACGTGTCAGCATTGATCCTTATAAGCTAAAACAAACCAGTACAGAACTACAGTTCCATTTACAGTCGATAGACAAGCAAGATTTATCCATCGTGGAGACAGGGCGTTTTATCGGCCCGGTTACTCGTTAAGTATTAAAGAGGTAGCAGAATAATGAATGAAGTAGCGGACATACCCAAGCCATGGTTTAAACAGTTCTGGCCCTGGTTTTTGATCAGCTTACCTGCCAGTGCGGTCTTCGCCGGTATTGCCACTATTATTATTGCCAATGTTACCTATGATGGCCTGGTGGTGGATGATTACTACAAACAGGGACTGGCAATTAATGCGGATAAGAAAAAACACCTGATGGCCAGTCATCTGGGTTTGAGTGCCGAAGTTCAGTTGAATATGAACCAGGGACAAATCAGTGTGCAGCTGGATAGCAATGTGTCGATCCCGCAACAGCAATTAACACTGGATCTGGTGCATCCTACCCGTTCTGGGAAAGATATTTCCCTGGTGCTTCAGCATGTAGGTAACGGTTTATATACTGCTCAGTATCAGCCTGTGCGTGCGATAAGGTGGAATATTTCTCTCTCCTCCGAGCAGGGGGGATGGATATTGCAAGGACGCCACAACGGTAAACAACACGGGGTTGTGCTACTGACCGCAGAATAACCTGCCTGGTGACCCAAGAAATTCCTTGACCGGTAAATTCATCCATACTATTTGTATAGAAATGTAAATGGATAATTACCGGAGAGGTATATGGAGTCGCCACGTATACAAAAAGTCATTGCGGTACTTTGGCCATCCTTCCTGACTGCGGGAGGCGCTACGGTGCTGTTTTTTACCGCCTTCGACCCGACAGAGTTTCTTATTACAACCCGATTTGCTGACTTAAGCCGATTGGGTGCCTATACCATAGGCTTCTTCCTGTTTTGGATCTTGACCTCGGGCTCATGTCTGTTGACCTGCTACTTTCAACGGCCATGTAATGGGCACTAGGTGTAATATCCTGAAATATACCTCCACTTTTAGTGCATTTTACCGCATTTTCTCCACCAGTTTTTCTGGTTGACATTACCCTTCAGGCTGTTAATCTAGTCCGCTTTCTGTTTTTACAGAGCGGTTTGAGGGAGTCATTGAATGGACCACCAAAGAGTTCATGAATGCGTCGAAGTACTGTGCCAGAGTGGTTGCGATATGGTGCGTGCTACCATCAGTGCGATGGAGAGCGGCATGTCACCGTCTCAGGTCAGCGATTTGAAGCGTGATGAGGCGAACCTGGTGCTGAATGAGTTAAAGGCAATTATGTCCGTCTACGACGAACGTCAGGCATCATAAGAGTTTTGACCAGTCTCGGGAGTCTTTCCCGAATACAAAAAAGTGCGGATTGAGCAGTGAATCCTTGGTGTTGTAGCACAGGGGCTGCATGTCTGTATCCGTTAACTTTCCTCCAGCCTCCTCAACAATGCATTGCGCGGCGGCAGTATCCCACTCTGATGTCGGGCCCAGGCGAGCGTATAGATCCGCATTTCCTTCCGCGACCAGGCAGGATTTCAGCGAGCTGCCTTTAATAATCAGTTCATGATGACCCACTTTATATAGCAGGGCCTGTACCGCGGGGGTGGAGTAGGAGCGACTACTGGCAATGATCAGACTGTCCATATCCAGCGGACGACAGGCAATACTTTCCAGCGCATGTTGCTTATCGCGTTTATAGGCACCATGACCATGGCAGGCAAAATAGACGACGTTATCCACCGGTGCGTAAATGACCCCGAGGATCGGTTTGTGTTGGTGAATTAGGGCGATATTGACGGTAAATTCGCCGTTTTGATTGATGAATTCCATTGTGCCATCCAGCGGATCTACCAGCCAATAGGTAGACCAGGAGCGACGGGTGGAAAAGTCGGGGATAGTCGATTCCTCTGAGAGGATCGGGATATCAGGGGTAAGCAGGCCGAGTGATTCAACGACTACGCCATTAGCCGCGAGATCCGCCTCGGTTAGTGGGGTGGAGTCAGACTTATGCATGACCTCCAGTTGCCGATCCGCTTCGTAATACTTGAGAATCTCTTCTCCTGTCTCGCGTGCGATCATAATCACGTGAGGCAGTATTTCTGAGAGAGACATCTTCGCTGGTTCAAAGACCATGCATTATCCTTTCACGGGCCATAAACAGGGCAGCAATACTGCGTGCTTCGGTGCAATCCTCGCAAGCCACCAGTTTATGCAATTCACTTAAACGCCAGGGAACCACTTCCAGCTCTTCCGGCTCATCGCCCTCCAGTTTCTGTTCATATAGCTCCTGTGCCAATACCACTTGAGTAGTATGCCCCAGGTAGCCAGGGGCAAGCGTGAAGGCGGTCATGTGTTCCAGTTGCCTGGCGCCATAGCCGATCTCTTCCATCAGCTCGCGATTGGCCGCCTCAAGTAAATCTTCACCCGCTTCCACCCTTCCCTTGGGCAGGGTTAATTCATAACGGTGCACACCCGCTGAATATTCACGTATCAGGAAAAAGGTGTCTTCATCCAGCATTGGTACCACTAACACGGCGCCACCTTCCGAGCGACCTTTCAGGCGCTCGTATTGAGTTCGCACGCCGTTGGAAAACTCCAGATCCAGTGCTTCAATATGAAACAGCCGGGTCTGTGCCAACGTTGTCGCCTTTAGAATTTCGGGCTTTTTTGGCATAACCACCTCATTGATAGATATATCTAATATACCGTGAGCAGGTAAGGAAAGACAGAAAGAGTCAGTGGCCTTAATTTAGAGGTAATCAAAAACTAACCCGTAGGTTGTCGATGATCATTCAGGTTTAAATGCGTACCTTTTTTCCAGTAATTCAATCATCAGGTTATCAACCAGCGGAGTACCTACGTCAAGATGCACGGGGAACTCTGCGTAAGTTCCTTTGGATTGATAACCTCGGCGCTGGTAATAGGCTACCAGTTCATCTCGGCCCGATACCACTAGCATATTCAGGTGGTGGATATTCCAGTTTTTAAAACAGTATTGTTCGGCATGCTCCAGTAACTGACTGCCTATCCCCTGAGCCTGTGATTCAGGTGCGACGGCAAACATACCGAGAAAGGCGTGATCGACTTTATTTTCCAGCTGTATGCAGGCGAGGATGGATTCTGTTCCCTCAACCACCAGGATCAATTTGTCGGCTTGTTGCAGGCTTTCTGATATGTGTTTTGGTTTAAGTCGTGTTCCGCCAAGCAGTGCCGCTTCATGTGTCCAGCCCAGTTGGCCTGATGCTCCGCGATAAGCATCGTTTACCAGGGTGATAATATGTTCGCTATCTGTCTCGAGTGCCGGCCTGATAGTAATATTGTCCATAT
>JABURU010000202.1 GCA_014762485.1 Gammaproteobacteria bacterium
TATAAAATCACTCAGCGACATCAACCGAGGCTTCACCTAGTCGTTTTACTCGGCCCATCTCACCGGCTTAGCTTTAATGGTATGGCGCTGTGCTCCAGCGATTATTATCAAACCCCTCTGGGCAATGTTGCGATTGATCATCAGCTCGATAATGAGTTACTTGAGATATCTACTATCTCGATACTGGACGAAGCGCATAAAATGGAGCATAGCCTGGAGGTCCAGTTACCATTTTTACAAACCGTACTGGATGAATTTCACCTCATCCCTATTGTGGTTGGTGACTGCAAACCAGAGACTATTAGCCAGGTTTTGGAACTCGCCCTACAGCAGGATAATACCCTGATAGTCATTAGCTCAGATCTAAGCCATTACCATGATTATCAATATGCCAAACAGATAGATCAGCTTACCTCGGATGCCATCGAGCAACTCCGTTATGAAGATATTGCTTATGAACAGGCCTGTGGCCGCAATCCCATACGAGGACTGCTGGCTTATTCAAGAGCCCATCATTTACATGCCAGCGTCGTGGATCTGCGCAATTCAGGTGATACCGCGGGGCCAAAAGATCGGGTTGTTGGTTATGGAGCCTATGTTATTCAATGACTAAACCCAACAATATCGAACAACAGTTGTTATTATCTCTGGCAGCAAATTCCATCCGTTATGGCCTGCTTAAAGGCAAACTGATATCGGCAATGCCATCAGACTACCCAGAAGCTATACTGCAACATCACGCCAGCTTTGTCACCCTGGAAATTAACCACCAGCTTCGAGGCTGTATCGGTACCCTGCAAGCCCATCGGACATTAGTTGATGATGTAAATGAAAATGCATACTCGGCCGCATTTCGTGATCCACGGTTTCCGCCGTTAAGCCTGGAAGAATTTCCATTGCTAGATATCCACATCTCCATACTACAACCGGCAAAAGATATGCAGGTTACGGACGAAGCTGATTTACTATCACAGTTACGCCCAGGGATAGATGGGTTGATTTTGCAGGAGGGACCACACCGGGCAACATTTTTGCCTTCAGTCTGGGAGTCATTGTCGACACCTGAGCAGTTTGTTAGCCAGCTAAAATTAAAAGCCGGTTTACATAGAGATTACTGGAGTAAAACGATCCATTTTCAGAGCTATGAAACCTTTTCATTTGCCGCGAACATCAGAGAGATTGACATCGATAGCTAGTTACTTGCATTCACCTTTCGAGCCTGGTGCGCACTTTGTCCCGTCTATCCAGTAAGCATGATCCAGGATCACACCTTTTAGGTCAGTCCCTTCCAGTAACGCATCCGTTAAGTCCGCATACGCAAGGTTTGCATTATTTAAATTTGCTCCTCTTAGATCACTATTACGCAAGCTGGCACCAACCATCTGCGCCGATGAAAAGTTTGCATCTTGTAAGCTTGCCGAATTAAACGAGCTGTAACTTAACTTACTTGACGTAAAGTTGGCTTTATCCGCCTTTGCCAGGTTTAAACTGGCATTCTCGATATGAGCCGAAGATAAATCCGCCGCATGCAGCGACCTTCCATCCATATTGCAGTTATTCCACACCACACCGGGGCCAGCTGGGGCCTGGCAATCAGCGACAGCGTAATCATCGCTGGGAGTATAGAGGTAAGCAAACCATAAAATAGTCGCCACCACAGTTAAGGTTAGCAATAAAAAGAGCGTTCCATGCAGTGGCCGTCTGGAGTGTTCGATCACCTGCTCACGCACTTCCCGGTAATGTACGATCTCTTCCGTCTCAGGTGCTCTGCGCTCCTGTTTACCATCTTCACGACCTACACGCCGCTCATCCGCCCACCTTTTAGCCGCCTCCAGCTTTTCACGGTTTTCCGGGATACTCATATCAAGATTTAAAACATCGGGCACGATGTTGTCCCAGCCACTCACGCGCTTCCAGCTAATTTGATCCTCACTCAATTCATCATCGAGACGAACCCTTCCCAAAAGTATGTAGCGAGTGATCTGTCCGGCAGGAAAAGGCCCACTGATCTCTTCGCCTCGGCGGGTATAAAGGATCAGGTTTTGATGCGGATTGTTATCATAATTCATATAGTAAAGCTTTTTATTATCAAGACGATATATTTATAACTAGCCAATATTTGGCCGCTATGTCAATAATAGCCAGAAGATTTCTCTTCTGCAGAGGAAAATCAACCCGCTATGTATGTAAAAGGGCCGGATAGCCCACCACTGCTAAATCTACAGACCGTCACCTCTGGCAAACTGCGTGGTGGCTGGCAAACCGGGCAATTACTGAAGGCATTTGTCGTAAATGCTGGCCAAAATGGTAGCGCCACGCTGGAAATAAATGGCCAACAGGTTCGTGCGCAGCCGCAAAACCAGGCCCATACACCTCTCAAGGCGGGACAGGTGTTGCAACTGGAGGTGATGAGAACCGGAGAGCAGCCAGTATTAAAAGTTCTTAACCCTCCTGCCACACAACACGAAATTATGACCCGCGGTGTCAAACAGGCTCTGCCCCAGCAACAACCTCTGCAACAGGTCATCTCCTCTCTGCAAAAGCTGGCGGACTCCGTCGGCGGCGATGCGGGAAAACAGCTTAAATCGCTAAGCACCCAGATCCTCAATCAGCTGCCACAGTTACAGCAACTGCGCTCTGGTACAAATGTAAAACAGGCGGTGGAAAACTCAGGGCACTTTCTTGAGGCCAAGCTACGTCAACTATTGGATAACAGTGGGCAGGATGGCAAGACGCAACTCAACCAGGATATGAAGGCCAATATTTTGCGTTTATTAAGCGCCTTGCGTAGCAACAACCAGAGCTCCATCCTGCCACAGCCTAAAGGCATGCCTGAGCCACAAGCAGCAAAACCGGCGGCTTCCGCCTTGCCGCAGCAGACAAGCTCACCATCTCCACAGAGAGGGACAGAGGCCGCCTCTCAGCACCGTTCACCACCGGAGCAACCACTGACACAAGCCAGTAACCGCAGCCCTGCTCAGGGCGCCGGAGTATATCAGACGGTTCAACGCAGCGGTGGCGAACAAACGCAGGCTCAACCCATTATGGCCTCCTCTCGCCCTGCACTGGAGGCCCAACAGCAACTGGAGTCCGGCATAGCTAGGATCCAGTTTAACCAGCTACAGAGCATTCAGCAGACCGACTCACAACAACGCCCCAGCTGGCTCATCGACATCCCGATCAAGCAGGCCGATGGCCGAGTGGATAACTTACAGATTCAAATTCAGCGCGAACGTGAAGCGCAGAAAAATAATCCCGAGGGCAGTATCTGGAGCGTCTCACTGGCATTTGAACTCCAGCAACTGGGCGCGATCCGTGTTGGCCTGACGCTAGTAGGAACTAACCAGATAGGCATTAGCCTATGGGCGGATCAAGCGGAAACCGTACAGCTATTTAACCAGCATATGGATAATCTACGCGATAGAATGCAGGAAGCGGGCCTGACGGTAGGTCGTGCAGGGGTACAGCAGGGAGTGCCTTCTACCGAGGCCCCTGAACAGGTATTTGCCGATAACAGCCTGGTGGATGAACAGGCATGAGTGACGACAACACCGAGCAGGAGATAAACGCTACTCCCAGTGTCGTTGCCCTGCAATATGATGGTGAACAGGCCCCCAAAGTCGCGGCCAAAGGACACGGGGTCGTCGCCGAACAAATCCTCGCGCTGGCAGAAGAGCACGATATCCCATTACATGAAGATCCCGATCTGGTCACCCTGTTATCGAAGCTGGATCTGGGTACAGAAATACCCTCAAACCTGTATATAGCAGTGGCAGAGATCCTGGCCTTTGCCTATATGATCAGCGGCAAGACACCCAGATCAGAAGAGTAGAGCATTTCGTTTAGAAACTGCGCTCCATGCGGTGCAGCATGGACACCAGTTCAGCCTCACCTCGCGTCAGGCCACAAATATCTATCAACTCATCGACCGATGAGCCCTTTTGCGCCATCTTAATCGCCTGCTGGAAGGTTTGCCCCTCCGGATCGGCCTGATCCAGTTGCTGCTCCTGGCGCTGGCTAAGCTGTTTGAAGGACTTCTCAAGTAAGTGGACGCGCTCTCCCACCCCTACAGCGGCCGACACTATGGCACGCATATCAGACTTTAACTGATGCAGCTCTTCCTGCATCCGACACTTACTACGCTGTAACCGAATCACAAAAATGACGAGCACTAAAAATAGAAAAAGGACTGTCAACAGGACAGTCCCCAGGTAAGGTTGAAGCTTTATCAGTGCATCCATAATCCGTTACAGGTTGGCCATTTCCTGCCACTCTTCATCGGTTAGCAGTTTATGCAGGTCGACAAGGATTAACAGGTTTCCATCTCGGCTAGCCACGCCCTGAATATACTTGGAGCTTTCATCGTTACCTACATTAGGAGCCGTCTCGATATCACTGCTATTTAGTCGCATAACCTCAGAGACACTGTCGACGAGAATACCTACTACTTGTTCATCAACTTCTATGATTACGATACGGGTTGAATCAGTCACATCCACAGGAGGCAACGCAAAACGCTTACGGGTATCAAGCACGGTTACCACATTACCGCGTAGGTTGATGATTCCGATCACATAATCAGGGGCACCAGGAACTGGCGTAATTTCAGTATAACGAAGTACTTCTCGTACCTGGGCAACAGGCACACCATATTTTTCCTCGGCCAGGTAAAACGTTACCCACTGGGTATCAAAATCATCGTTATTGGTATCTGTTTCTGTATTTTCCATCGAAGCCAGGCCTCATTCTCTAATTCGTTGACTTTACCGCAAATAGTCAGTCCCTTTGTAGGTATGTATCGGCAGTTTAACAATTTTTTTCAATTTAAATACTACTCAGCCGGCGCTTCCTCACCATTTGCAAGCAGTAGAATTAATCCCTGGGCATCCAGTAAGGCGCACATTTGGTCGATCACCGTTCCCGCCAGCCACTTACGCCTGGTTCGGGATGTGCGCCACTTAACCTCATCCGGGGTCAGGGTGATCACTTCGGAAACACTATCGCAGGCAATGCCCCACGAGCTATCACCGATCAAGACAATGCGATCCAGGCCTGTATTGGCATTAGATTCATGTTTTTGTCTAATCTTTTCCGGTATCACCAGTTGTGACAGTTCGATTACTGGCAATGTTTTACCACGGTTATCCAGCAGTCCTCGATACCATGGTGCATGGTTAGGCATTGGGGTCAGGCTATCCGGCCACTCCAGAATGCCATCCAGCTCCACCAGAGGAAGCGCCATATTCAGACCGGAGAGCTTAAACAGTAATACCTGAAAGTCTTCCTCCGCCCAGCTCGGCATGCCCTCCCATTGACTCTCCGTTGCCACCGCCGTGCTTGGCTCGGCCACGGTTTCGAGGTTCGGTTCCAGCGTCTCTATGACGATCTCCGGCTCAGGTATAACCGGAGCAGGGGTATCAACAACGGGGGACTCAACCGGCGGTGCGATCGTTGGCGCAACCTCCGGTGTTTCGATCGCCGGAACGGCCTCGGTAACCATAGGCTCCGGGATCTGTACAGGTTCTTCAACGGCCAGCGTCGCCGTTTGTGGCATCAGGTCTGAACTATCTTCATCCGCCTCAGGAACATCACGCAGCAATGATTCCAGATAGACACTTATCGCGTCTTTTTCCTCGACCAGGATCTCTTGCTTCTCTTTGCCTTCCACCATTACCGCCCGACCTCTGCGACATCTGCTGATGCCATGGTATTGCGCTGCAGCAACTCAGTAAGCAAGGCACTATAGGCAATCACACCACGAGCCTTGGGATTTAAATGAGACAAAGGGATACCTTTTTTACTCGCTTCTCGTATTTGGGTATCTACCGGAATGACAGAATCCCAAATATTCAGATTATAACTATCGCGCAGTACCATCAGGCTCTCCTTTGCCGCCTTGGTACGCTTATCAAACAGGGTAGGCACGATCAGGTATGGCATATCTTCACGACTGGCTTTTTGTATCATCGATAGTGTATGCATCATACGCTCCAGGCCTTTTTCAGCCAGGAACTCGGTTTGCACTGGAATCAACAGCCTTTCACAGGCCGCCAGGGCATTCACCATTAACACCCCCAGCACCGGTGGGCAGTCTATCAATACATGATCATACTGATGTTCCACACTTTGTAGCGCCTTTTTTAGTACCAGGCCCATGCCCTCATGGGTTCCTAGCTGGCGATCTAGCGTGGCCAATGCCGTGGATGCCGGCATCATACTCAGGTTATCGTATGGTGTTTGGCGAATGACCTGCTCAGCATGAACATCGGTTTTCGAACTAATAGACTGGAAAAGGCTATAGACGCTATCACTTACCGTATCTGGATCATGCCCAAAATAGGCACTTAACGAGCCATGCGGATCCAGATCCACCATGAGTGTGCGTTTCCCCTGCGCAGCCAACAGCCCGGACAGGGTCACCACGGTAGTGGTTTTTCCTACTCCACCCTTTTGATTCGCTATCGCCCAAACGTTCAACTATTGTTCTCCATTCGCTTCTCGGAAAACTCGACGAGGAGCTTGGTTTTCTGGTACTGGTGTTACCGTATCAGTATTTATAATCACTTCTTCACCGCTAGGCCCAGCGATCTCTACCTCAGCTTCGCGCTGACGCTGTTGCTCTTCGGCTGCTTGTTTTTCTGCTCTACGAGTATTTAAATCCGTACTCCGTCGTTCAACCTGTTTATTTATCACCAGGGCAACCCGACGGTTCTTTTTGCGCGC
>JABURU010000166.1 GCA_014762485.1 Gammaproteobacteria bacterium
TGCCATCCTGTCCATCCAGCGCCCACTCGATGTCCATGGGACGCTCGTAATGTTGTTCGATCAAGACGGCCATTTCCGCCAGACGGGTGATCTGCTCATCGTTGATACAGAAACCGTCACGCTCGTCTTCGGTCGTATCAATCGTGACAGTCGGGGAGCCGTTGGCATCGTTGTAGATCATCTTGATCAACTTGCTGCCACGGTTGCGACGGATAATCGCCTGCTTGCCCTGGGCTAATATTGGCTTGTGGACGTAAAACTCATCTGGGTTGACGGAGCCCTGTACCACGGTTTCACCCAGGCCGACGGAAGCGGTAATGAACACGGCATCACGGAAGCCAGACTCGGTATCGAGGGTGAACATAACACCACTGGAGCCGATATCACTACGCACCATACGCTGAATACCCGCAGAGAGCGCGACCAGGCTATGTTCGAAGTTCTGGTGTACACGGTAGGAAATGGCACGGTCATTATAAAGTGAGGCAAAGACCTCTTTCACACCATCAATGACGTTATCAACGCCACGTATATTCAATAAGGTCTCTTGCTGACCGGCAAATGAGGCCTCGGGTAAGTCTTCTGCCGTTGCAGAAGAACGTATCGCCACGGAGATATCGCCCCCGGCCTCATCAATCAATTGTTGATAGGAGCTCCGGATATCGGCTTCCAGGTCGGCAGGCAAGGATGCATCCATTACCCATTGACGGATCATTGCACCGGTCTTAGCCAGTGCCTGCACATCATCGACATCCAGCGACGCCAGCGCATCGTTAATGCGTTTTTCGATATCGTTTTCACTTAGAAAGCGTCGAAATGCATCAGCGGTGGTAGCAAAACCATTAGGTACATCAACACCGGTATCGGTTAGTTGAGTATACATCTCTCCCAATGAAGCGTTTTTTCCACCGACGATTTCCACATCGGTCATGCGAATTGAGTCAAACCACTGGATATTGGATTGAAGGCTCATGAACGGTCACCCCTTTGTTGGTGATGGTGTGTCAAAAAGCGAAGTTAAATATGCTTAAAGATATAGAAATTTAGGTTGGTTATATCTCTAAGGATATGCGCATAATATATTAGTGTTTGACGCTATTTAACCCCTGGAAAAGCATTTATATTCATCATTATGAAAAGAAAAGTCTTTTTTATTTCAGATCGTACAGGTATCACATCCGAGACCCTGGGCCATGGTCTATTGTCTCAATTTCCGGATGTGGAGTTTGAGCACCACACACTCCGTTATATGGACAGTGTAGACAAGGCGGAAACCGCCTTAAACGACATAATGTCTCAAATGGGAGAGGGGAATCTGCCCATTATCATGAGCACCCTGGTAGATGATGAGGTTAGAAAGGTGTTTCAGCGCGATGATGTGGTCCTCATCGATTTGTTTGCCACCTTCATTTCACCGCTGGAAAAACTGTTAGGTGTACAGTCTACCCATGCCGTGGGTCATAGTCATGGACGCCTGGATGATCGACGCTATATTTCGCGCATCGATGCCATTAATTACAGTATTAACCATGATGATGGCCTGAATACCCGGCACTACGATAAGGCTGATGTGATCCTGGTCGGTGTCTCCCGCAGCGGAAAAACACCTACCAGCCTTTATATGGCACTGCAATATGGCTTATTTGTGGCCAACTACCCGTTGACGGAAGAGGACCTGCTCGACGGTGAGTTACCGAAGACTCTCAGACCGCATACAAAAAAGGTCTTTGGCTTAACTCTAGATGCAGAACGGCTGGCAAGCATACGCAATGGCCGTCTTCGAGACAGCCATTACGCCAGTGTACGTCAGTGTCAAAGTGAGTTGCAGCATGCCGCAGCCCTGTTCAGACAGTATCGTATACAGTCGATGAATGTTACCGATATGTCAGTGGAAGAGATTGCTACGACGCTGATAGATAAGCTGCATATTGATGTCTAATGGTTAAGTAATAACCGTAGGTTGCTCCATGCCGGTATATTTTTTTATCTCGGCAATCTCATTTGCTAGCTGAATGTATTCTTGCAGTGCCGCTTGAGTATCCAGGTGTAGCTTGTCAGGGCTGAGCTCATAGGACTCGATATATACCCTGAGTGTTGCTCCCTGAGTACCGGTACCGGACAAACGGAAGATGATGCGTGAGCCATTGTCAAAAAGTATCCGTATGCCCTGATTGGTGGATACGCTGTGGTCTACCGGATCGGTATAATGGAAGTTATCTGCCTGCAAAACAGTCTTGCTGTTCCAGCTTTGACCGTTCAACTTTTCCAGTTTATTTTCCAGTTCCTGCATCAGGCTTGTGGCCTGGGCATTGTCGATGGCCTCATAGTCATGACGGGTATAGTAGTTGCGGCCAAACTCCTGCCAGTGTTGGTGCAAAATGGTTTTGATCGAGGTGCGTTTCACCGCGAGGATATTGAGCCAGTACAGGACTGCCCATAGACCATCCTTTTCACGTACATGGCTGGAACCTGTGCCAAAGCTTTCCTCACCACACAGGGTGATCTTGTCGGCATCCATCAGGTTGCCAAAAAATTTCCATCCGGTTGGGGTTTCGAAGCAGTCTATTGCAAGTTTTTCGGCCACACGATCAACCGCACAGCTAGTCGGCATGGAGCGAGCAACCCCTGACAGACCGTCTTGATAGGCTGGTATTAATGTTGCGTTGGCGGCTAACACCGCGAGACTGTCGGATGGTGTGACAAAGATATTATTGCCAAGGATCATATTACGATCACCATCACCATCAGAGGCGGCACCCATGTCGGGGGCATTGTCTGAGAACATCTCCGCAACCAGCTCTTTTGCATGCGCGAGGTTGGGATCGGGATGACCCTTGCCAAAATCGGGCAGGGGAGTGCCATTGATCACGGTACCCGTAGGTGCGCCCAGCATATCTTCAAGGATGTGTTTGGCATAAGGGCCAGTAATGGCATGCATCGCATCAAAGCGCAGGCGAAAACCAGCTTCGAATAGGGCATTAATCGCCGGAAAATCAAAGGTCTGCTGCATTAACTCGGCGTAATCGTGCACGGGGCTGATGATCTCCACCGTCATGCCATCAATTTGGTGTGAGTTTAGCTCAGATAGCTCAATATCGGCTGAGTCTGTTATTTGGTAGTCAGTGATCGACAGGCTGTTCTGATGGATAGTATTGGTCAGGCTTTCTACCGCAGGCCCCCCATTGGTGCCATTGAACTTGATACCGAAGTCGCCATCTGCTCCACCGGGGTTATGGCTAGCCGAAAGAATGATGCCGCCACTGGCCTGATATTTTCGTATTATCGCCGAGGCGGCCGGTGTGGAGAGCAGGCCATCCTGGCCCACTAAAACTCGGCTCACACCATTGGCAGCGGCCATACGCAGGATGGTTTGTATCGCCGTATCATTGTAATAGCGACCATCGCCGCCCAATACTAGCGTGCCTCCCTTAAGTTCCGGGACACTGTCAAAAATAGACTGAACAAAATTTTCCAGGTAATGAGCTTGTTGGAAAATAGTGACCTGTTTACGTAGGCCGGAGGTGCCGGGTTTTTGGTCGTCAAATGCTGTGGTAGCAATGGTGATGTGGCTCATTGTTCTGGCTTTGTTATAAAAAATGTGGTCGCTAGTGTTCCAGCGATGAAATCTGTGGTCAAGTTTTGCTTGAAAAAATATCGTGTTGGCCCCATATAGCTGGTGTAATTAATCTAACCGATTTTGGAGGACATACGCGTTATGAGCGAAACGACGCAAAAAGAGACCTTGGGGTTCCAGACCGAGGTGAAGCAACTGCTGCACCTGATGATTCACTCCCTCTATTCGAATAAAGAGATCTTTCTGCGAGAGCTGGTGTCCAATGCATCAGATGCTTGTGACAAACTTAGATTTGAAGCCATCGCCGACGATAGTCTGTATGAGGGTGATAATGAGCTGATGATACACGTTGGCTTTGATAAGGAAGCCCGTACTATCACAATCTCTGATAATGGCATAGGTATGTCCCGTCAGGAGGTGATAGATAATATTGGTACGATCGCCAAGTCCGGTACCAAACAGTTCCTTGAGGCATTAACCGGCGATCAGGCCAAGGATGCTCATCTGATAGGTCAGTTTGGTGTTGGTTTCTACTCTTCATTTATTATTGCAGGCAAGGTCAGCCTGACTACCCGTCGAGCTGGCTCCAGTGAAGCCGTGCGTTGGGAATCCGAAGGTGAGGGTGAATTTACTCTAGAGACGGTAGACAAGGATAAGCACGGCACAGAAATCGTGCTGCACCTGCGCGAAGGTGAAGATGAGTATCTGGATGGCTGGCGCTTGCGTAACATCATCCATAAATACTCCGATCACATTACCTTCCCCATCATGATGCCTAAAATGGCCGCTGGCGAGGAAGAGACCGCCGGAGGCGATGAGCAGGTCAACAAGGCCAGTGCCCTGTGGACTCGTAGCAAGAATGATGTCACCGATGAAGAATATAATGAGTTTTATAAGCATGTTGCGCATGATTTTGAAGACCCGCTGTTACATGTGCACTCTCGCGTAGAGGGGAAGCTGGAATATAGCTCCTTGCTGTATATCCCCGCGCATGCGCCATTTGATCTGTGGGATCGTGAGCGTAATCATGGCCTCAAACTTTATGTGAAGCGCGTATTCATTATGGATGATTCAGAGCACCTGATGCCCAGTTATCTGCGCTTTGTCCGTGGTGTGGTGGATTCTAATGATCTGCCGTTAAACGTATCGCGTGAGATCCTGCAAAGCAATCGCGTCATCGACTCCATGCGCTCGGGCTCGGTGAAAAAGGTGCTGGATGCACTACAGAAGCTGGCTAATAGTGATGCGGATAAATACGCGTCATTCTGGAGTGAGTTTGGCAAGGTAATGAAGGAAGGGCCCGCAGAGGATGCGGCCAACCGCGAGAAGATTGCCAAGCTACTGCGCTTTGCCTCTACCCATCAGGATACGGAAGAACAGAGTGTCTCGTTGGATGAGTATATTTCTCGCATGCAGGAAGGTCAGGACAAGATATATTACATCACGGCCGATAGCTTTAATGCCGCCAAGAATAGCCCTCACCTGGAGGTATTTCGCAAGAAAGGCATCGAGGTGCTGCTGTTATCTGACCGAGTGGATGAGTGGCTGGTCTCTTCGCTGACCGAATATGACGGTAAGACTTTAAGCTCCGTTACCAAGGGTGAACTGGATCTGGGTGAGCTGGAAGATGAAGAGCAAAAGAAGCAGCAGGAAGAGAGCGACAAGTTATTTGAAGGCTTGATAGAGAAGGTTAAGGAAACCCTCGGCGATAAGGTCAAAGACGTGCGTATAACCCATCGTCTGACAAACTCCCCCTCATGTCTGGTAGTCGATGAAAATGACATGAGCGCGAACCTGGAAAGAATGTTAAAAGAGTCGGGCCATGCCATAGCCGGAAGTAAGCCTATCCTGGAAGTGAATCCTGAACATCCACTCGTGGTTAAGCTTAATGATGAGTCTACTCAACAACGTTTTGATGACTGGACCAACCTGTTATTTGAACAGGCGCTATTGGCCGAAGGTGGTCAACTGGACGACCCCGCCAGTTTTGTTGCCAGGTTAAATAGCATGTTACTAGAGCTATCAGCATAACCTGCATAAAGCGGCCTACGGGCCGCTTTTTTGGTTTTTGTTGGGCATAAATACAGTGAGGATTGATAAGTGTTAGAGAGTGAACTATATCTTTACCATTAGGATGAGGATATAGTCATGCTTGGTTCATATAAAAAACGTCTATTTATTACTTTTCTATTTATTATATCGCTTTTGGGTCTAATCGCATGTTCAGAAGAAGAATGTCTGGCGCATGGAGAAAACTGCTCAACATATTATATTGATAATGAATATGGTGGTGTCAGACCTCCTTGTTGTAATGCAGGAGATCAGTGTCAGTCCAGTATTAGTGGCTATTTGACGTGTAACTAATAATTCTCCTGTATTGGAACAAGAAAACTGTTCAGTATATCGAGTAGGGTGTTTTATATTTATTCTAAAAAGTAAGTAAATTCAATCGGTTGATTATTGCGTAATACCGTTATATTGATGACTGATTTCTCATGAAGCTCGGTATAATTATGATATAAGTCAGGATAGCCATTCACACTACGTTCATTGATTTTTATTAGCTGGTCACCTGAATGAATTCCCATACGATCATAGATGCTACCGGGCACTATTTCGGTTAAAAGTATTGTGTTTGTAGAATCATCAATTTTTATTTGATTCAGAAGCTCTGGGTTTTCTGACTGAGATATAAAAGGATGTATATCAATAGAATATACAGTGTCGGACAGCTGAGTGATTCCCTGGTAATCCAGCCCGTTAGGGTAACGTACAGCAACAGCAGGCCTACCCGCATAATAAATTTCCATTTTTTGTTCCCAACTTAGGTGAGGAAAGAGAATGGAGGGGGATAGAACTTTATTATCCTCACGAGCAACTAATAGCGCGTTATTGCTTTTTTTAACAGGTAAATTTCGGTATGTGTTATTTATTTCGGAATGAAATACTGAGGGCTGAGGTGTTGATTCGCTTATGTGACAACTCGGCTTGATATCCTGGTGGGACGTTTGGGGTGCTGACTCTTTTTTAACAGTGAAGGTAAAAAAAAGTAATAACGCTATGCTAAATATAGCGACCATGTGAAAAAATATATTTGTGTGCATACCTATTTCTTACCTGCAGGAAGGCCTG
>JABURU010000141.1 GCA_014762485.1 Gammaproteobacteria bacterium
TCAACATACAGGTACCTGAAAGCAATACCTCGTGCACCATTATGTTTGCACTAGGGCCATTATCAATAAATAAGTTAAAAAAATCACTTTCGTCGGCATTAACCCGTTTATTGGCAAAAGATAATGTCTCCACTCAATAACAAAGACACGGCATCGATTCTGGATGGACTAAATAATGGCATCATTATCCTTGATGCTAAAAAAAACATCCTCTACTGGAACAAATGGATTGAAAAAAGAACACAACAGCAACTGGAAAAGTGTGAAAACAGGAGATTTACTGATGTATTTCCTGAAACCAGAAACAGTCATCTTGAAGAGGCCATAGATAATGCCATCACCAGTCTAAGTAGCCAATACTTATCGAATCATTTTCATGCGAACTTACTTAACCTAAATTTAAGCAACTCTTTATTCAAATCCGACGATCAAAAAATATTAATAGACATCCTGGTACGACCACTGTCACGCGACAGGGAAACTTGCTGCATTATAGAAATAACCGATATTACCTATTCAGCTACCCGGGAAAAAAGATTGGAAATGGAAATATCTGACAGATTAAATTTTGAAAAAAACCTTAAAAAAAGCGAAGCCCGTTACCGTTTATTAGCCGAGAACTCTAACGATATTATCTTCAAAACCAATGACCACGGTTATATCAACTTTGTCTCACCGGTTTGTGCTGAACTACTCGGACTTCAAGATACACTATCCGGCACACATATCAAAACACTGGTGCATCCAGAAGAGCGAAATATTTTTCAGAATTTATTTGAGCCCAAAGTTATCTCCGAACCGACACTACTAACACATCGGTTTATTACCAGTTCGGGTCAATATATATGGTTCGAATCCACTTCCAAGCCCGTGCTTAATAACGAATCACATCAAGTTGAAATCGTTTTTCAGTCACGAGACATTACCCTACGCAAGGAAGAAGAGGAACAGCGTCATGAACTGTTACAACAGTTACATAGCGCGCAAAAAATGCAATCACTTGGGCACCTGACAGGCGGTATTGCCCATGACTTCAATAACCTGCTAACCAGTATTATTGGCTATACTGAGCTACTGGAAACAGGTCTACAGCTAGAGAAAAACAGCTCACATAGCAGATACCTTGATTCCATTAAAACATCCGGCTTTCGTGCCAAAGATCTGATCGAACAGTTACTTGAATTTGCCCAGGGCAAAAGTGTTCAACTATATAAAATTGACACCAGCCCAGTTATACGAAATGCCATCTCGCTGGTTAAATCGACGCTGCCATCCAGTATCAAAATACACACCCATATAAAAAACAATATACCTTCGGTAGTCTCAAATAGCACTCAACTGGAGCAAGTACTACTAAACCTCTGTATTAATGCTAAGGATGCAATGTTAGGCAATGGTGAAATTAATATAAAACTATATAAAGAGAGCGAAAATGGGCCATTATGTAGCTCGTGCCATGAGGAGATCATCGGCGAGTATGTGATTCTGGAGGTTTCTGATAATGGACCAGGCATGGACCAGGAGACGATAAAGGATATTTTTGAGCCTTTTTATTCAACCAAACAGCGATTTGATAACTCTGGCCTGGGACTTTCTGTTGTGCATGGTATCGTCCATTCCCACCACGGCCATATCACCGTACATACATCCAGAGATGGTACAACATTCAAAATACTTCTGCCCATTATGCACGGCAGTAATATTCATAAAATTGCCGCTTCGAACTAAGCCGGTATATAAGCTCCAAAACTTAATGCAACCTCATCGACTTCATCTTGTTTTGGGTAGCCCGACAGCGCCGACTGCAAATACGTCTGCCATTGGGCAAAGTCTTCCACCAATGCTGGATTGGTTCCATGACAGCCTAATATATTAATAACATACTCTCCAACCTTCCATGGACCTTCACCGGTAACATCACCTTCTATAACATAGATACCGTTCTGTTCATCTTCATGATTCCAGAAAATCTCGAAAAACACGATACCATCCGGGTGAGGATATAACTCGGCCACCACTTTCTCTCCACCATGTGGAGAACGGATCATTAATGGCGAGGTAATACTAAATAGATCGGCCATTTAAGAATTAGCTAACGAATATCTCGGTTTGTAGCATATCGCCTTCATCATCAAAAACGATTTCTTTCGCACCGGGCATGCGTTTCATAATATAAGCGGCCATCATGGTTGCCATATTCTGGTTTTCTGACTCGATTGCCGTCATCAATTTGTCCGCAGCAATTTGGCAGCGCTCCTTGGTGGTTGGGCTATCAATCCAGATGCGCCCCATCTGCCAGCCTTTAGACATATCCACATCCATTTTATCGAACATTTCATTGGCCTCTTCCATCATAAAATCAGGCACCGTGACCTCGAAATTTTGGCCATCAATAATCACATTGAGTATCATGTATACATCTCACAAAAACAGATTACTTTAGTCTGTTATTCTAACGCGAATTACTATCGGGAGTAAGCGTCGATGTTGTTACATATCCCCAATGTGCTGAATAAAAATGAATTACAAGCAGTGCATTCCCTTTTGCAAAAAGCCAAGTTTGTAGATGGCAAACTTTCAGCCGGTATGGCGGCACAACGGGTGAAAAATAATCAGGAGGTGTCGCGCGACGATATGCAAATCCTGCAGCAGTTAAACAACGTCGTGATGGGAAAAGTTACCCGGCATCCGACATATCAATATGGCGCACTGCCCCTGCGCGTGGCCACCCCCTTTTATGCCCGTTATGGCAAGGGCATGACATATGGCGATCATGTGGATGATCCGGTAATGGGACCCGGCCCCGGACAACAGTACCGCTCCGATGTCTCTATGACGGTATTCCTGAATAACCCGGAGGATTATCAAGGGGGTGAGCTGGTAATTCGTACCGACTTTGGTGATCGCAAGGTAAAATTACCAGCGGGTGATGTCGTGATGTACCCCTCTTCCAGCATCCATCATGTGGCAGAAGTAACAGAAGGTGAGCGTATTGTAGCGGTGACCTGGTTACAAAGCATGGTCAGAGAGCCGCAGAAACGTGAGCTATTGTATGAGCTAAACCTGGCACGTGAAAAACTACTAAAGTCCGCTCCTGAGGCTTCTGAGACCAAGCAAGTGGATCGCAGTTATGTGAACCTGGTGCGAATGTGGTCAGAGCTGTAAACATACTCACTACCCAGAAACAAAAAAGGCCGCATATAGCGGCCTTTTTGCGTCAGAGAGACTAGCGCTAAATTAAGGGTGTGAACCCTTCTCAGCGTGAGCCATGGCATTTACCTTGGCAGCCAGCTCATTGTACTTCTTACGGTAATCAACGTACTCACCTACGAAGTACTCTTCGGAGGAGATGTTACCAGCACGCTCTTCTTCCTGAAACTTCTGCTGCATTTCCAGCATTTCTTTGATCAAAGCTGCTTTTTCGCTCATTTTTTTTACCTCTAGAACCGAATTCGATTGGGCCATTTTATAGCATGGAGTCAGGGAACATACCTATACCCATTAGGTGGTATAACCTTTCCATGCTAATAACAAGTAATGACGATTAATAACCGCCCTTACGACGAGTCTCAGGCAGACCGGCAATCTTGCTCGCCTGCTTGGAAGGCATACCTGGGAACAGGTTGAAAGTATCCTTGGAAACGATCTTTTCGCCCCACTTCTTGCCCATATCTTTTACGATGGTACGTTCATTAGGCTGGTTACCACCATTATTAAAGAACTCATCGCGCAGATAATTGATAATATCCCAGTGCTTCTCGGTCAGCTCAGGGATCTGCTCTGCAGCGGCAATTGCCTTGCCTACATCTTCATTCCAGTCTGCCTGGTTTACCAGGTAACCATTAGCATCTGCTTCAACTGCAGTACCATTAACATCATAGGCCATGGTATCTCTACCTCCTAGTCTTTAAGTTTTTACCAAAAGTTAATCTATAGATTGAGTCTTGCCATCCTCACTGGTCACCGCAGTAATACCCTTGTGAGGAATAAACAGACCAAAACCTTGCAGGCGCCCTGCTCCCAGGCCACGCTGCTGGAGCAATATTGCATGCTCCTCTGATAAATCGGCGATCATCACTGCCCAGGCTTTATATTCACCATCTGGCAGTTGAAACTGATGGGTTTTACCCGCCATCATCTTCCGCACCGGTATTCCCAACGCTTTAAGCTCATTGGCACAGCGCTGAAGAAACTCGTTTTCTGTCTCATCACCTTCAGCCAGCACATAACGTGCATGCTGAGTCGATAAGAGACTAAATTCTTTCACCACATACTTGGTGAACTGTAACTCGTGACCATCCACATATACGCTCTGGCCTATCAACTTCGCGGCGTCATCAATACGCTGCCGAGGAACACGCAAGATAAACTTGGTACGGCGAGACAAATATAGTAGCTCACCATCTGGACGCTCCCAGCCATTACCTGACTCTGCAATATGAATCATGTGGATACCGCTATCAGGCTCATGCTCTAACCAGGGCAATGCCGCCATAATCGCCTGTGACAGGCTATAGGCATGATCTACAGGTAGAGTACGGGCAGATACAGTAAAAACCAGGTCCACGACAGATAAATCCGGGCCCTGTTGTTCCTCGTTATCTTCTTCCCAAAACACTTTGTCTACTCTTAGCGCGAGGTAAACGCACTTTCCAGCTGATCTTCCCAGTTATCCGGGGTATCTCTAAACGGTGGCTTCACATCCATCTGGAAGAACATCCCGCCGTCCTGACCACGTTTTTTTACCGCCTCCAGAAGCTCTTTAAAGCTGCTGAGCTCATGCTCCTGAATTAAAACTTCGCTGAGATAAAGCATCTCATCCCTCTTCTATCTTTAGATCTGTATCACTGGCCCGATCATAGTAACGGGCTCTATACAGTAAGCGTTTATGTTCGTCGTCTTCGGTAAATGTGGTGCGACTATGCAGCACATTATTACAAATCAGCCCTTCACCTGGACGCAGGTGATAGCGAAAAATATATCGACTCTCTGATGCCAGCAAGGCTTCCAGAAACGCTACCGCATCCAGGGTTGCCGCATCCTGCTTCCATTCTATATTGCGCTTACGAGCGGTATAGCGCATATGCAGGTTACCACTACTATCCTGCGAAAATACCGGGCCAGTTTGTGCTGGGCGAATCTCCTCGCCTGCCTCTTCATTGGCAGGAATCGTCATCGCATCCGCGGCCATCATCGCCTTGATCATGCGGGGATCTTCATCTCGCATAAGCAAGTAGGCCATCTCGTGATCCAGCAAGAAATTATCACCACCTTCTGCTGCATCCTGTACACAATGGAGGATCATGCCGCGAATTTGCGCACTACCGGTATTGTAATATCCATCGGTGTGCCAGTTTAATGGACGATTGGAATAAGGAATATATCCCTTTTGTCTACCCCCCTCGATCACCTGCAACGAGGTAATACTATCTTCATCCGCACACAGATTTGAGTCCAGCCGGCTCATACCAAACTGGTTACCCAGTTCAGCGACAAGGGTCTTATCCTGATGCCCGGATATACTATATATAGACAGATTGTATTTGCGCAGATTCTCAGTAATGGCGCTCTTTTCACGCCCACAGATCGCATAAGGATTCGACACATCGACCTTCAAATGAGAAGCCTGTATAGGATAGCTGTCCAGTTTAGCTTTGCGCCAATATTGGTATGCGCTTGTATCCGTTAATGAAAACGGGCCGTTCATCTCAGAGTGCTGCATTACTATTTGCCCCATTGGACATCGCCTGACTGTCTATTACTAGTATGTAACCTAAGCACAAAAGGCTAATTAATCTTACCGCTTTCGTGAATTGTGCTTTATTAATATATTAATTATATCTAATATACAATCGCTAGCGGTATAGTTGATTTAGTGTTGCTCACTATGCAGATTGTCCTGTGTTTTGAGGTATATCCCCTTGGAGATATACGTATTACATAATGACTCCCCATCAGTGGGATATTCAGCATTGACGCCGACACATAGACTTGCATGCTGTCAAACCAGTACATCTTCGCGATTAAGTCTGGTTAAAAGAAAAAACGTAAGGTTTTTAATGGGTGGCGAAAGCCGCTCAACATGGGACTAACTAACTTGTCAGCCAATTGAGAATATACTCAGAGGAGATCTCCATGGCTAAAACGATTCATGATACTCCTATGCTTGACGAACTGGAGAAGGGCCCCTGGCCTTCCTTCATTTCTGGCTTCAAGCGTCTGCGTGATGAGCATCCTAGTGAGCGCATCAACGCAATGGTCGGCGACCTGCTGGGTCAGCTGGAACACTCTTACGAAACTCGTAAGGGTTATTGGAAAGGCGGTACTGTATCCGTATTCGGTTACGGCGGCGGTATCATCCCTCGCTTCTCAGAAGTAGCAGCGGCTTTCCCCGAATCTAAAGAATTCCACACTCTGCGTGTACAGCCTCCTGCAGGCAACTTCTACACCACCGACATGCTGGATCAGCTGGCTGACAGCTGGGAGAAATACGGTTCAGGCCTTATCACCTTCCACGGCCAGACCGGTAACATCATGTTCATCGGTACCGACACTGCCAATACCCAGCACTTCTTTGATGAAATCAACGAATACGGTTGGGACTTGGGTGGAGCCGGTCCTTGTGTACGTACCGCGATGTCTTGTGTTGGTGCTGCCCGTTGTGAGCAGTCT
>JABURU010000312.1 GCA_014762485.1 Gammaproteobacteria bacterium
TATGTGTATAAGAGACCGCTAAATGTCGCTGTTTTGAGCCCCAAATCTCAAGGCTCTTCATTGCAAGACCGACAATTATGGTTAACGAGTAAATAATCACGAAATTCGATGAATATTTAGTTATAATCCTCCTCACAGACATGTGGATGCAGTAGAACGATAAAAAGACGAAATTATGAGTGATTTATCCAAACTTCATATTTTGCTGGTAGACGACATTAAGAGCATGCGCTCCATGATTCGTGGAATCCTGTTCAAGGTTGGTATCCAGAAGGTCAGTGATGCCGCCAATGGTCATGAGGGCATTTCGGTATTGAAACAGGAAAATATTGACCTCATTATCTCTGACTGGAATATGCCTGGGATGGACGGACTGGAATTTTTAAAAGCCGTACGTGCTGATGAAACATTCAAGGATCTACCATTCATTATGGTAACGGCGGAAAATGCCAAAGAGATGGTGGTAGAGGCCATCCAGAACGGCGTATCAGAGTTTGTTGCCAAACCCTTCACAGAAGGCACCATACGAGAGAAGATCGAAAAGGTTCTTAACTCCTAAATATCCCTGTTAGATCGGAGGTGTCACTAAAGCCAAGCCAGTGGTTACAACCGACGTCTCACTATCTCTGCAACCTCGTCATCCGTTAAAACCAGGGGATTGGTTAACATACTATTGCCACGGCTGTTGGCAACAATCCGCTCTATATCACTCTCACCGACATCATAATCCGATAGCCTGGGCAATCTTAATGTCTCGCTCCATTGGGTTAACAGCTCAACCAGCGTATTACATGCCTCTTCATCAGTGAGTGCTTGAGCTGTTAACAGGCGCCCGATATCGGCGTATTTTTCCAGTGCAAGTGAACCTGGCTGCCGCGTTCTAAGTGCACGTATATTTACCTCTGTCGCCACCGCGACCAGCGTGCCGCATACCACGCCATGAGGGATGGGGAAGAAGGCCCCCAAAGGTGACGCCAGACCATGAACTGAGCCGAGGCCGACCTGCGCCAGGGTCACACCAGAGAGATAGGCCGCGTAATGCATCGCCGCCCGGCCAGCCCGAGCATCCTCACCCTCACCACCTTTCCAGGCATGCCAGAAGCCCTGGTTAAAGGCCTGCAAACCACTAAGTGCCAATGCATCACAGTATGGATTAGCACGAGTAGAGACATAGGACTCCATTAACTGGGTAAAGGCATCCATCCCCTGTGCGGCAATTAACTCTGGAGTGCAGGTTTGCAGTAATTCAGGGTCCAGTAATGCAACCTTAGCCACCAACGAGTTGTGACGAAAGGATTTTTTATAGCCGCCCTCACCTTGCACACTTAGCACGGCATTTTTAGTCGCCTCACTCCCGGTACCGGCCGTAGTGGGAACCGCAATATAGGGCAATGCCGGGCCATGATACTCTATGCCTTTACCCACGCCTTCCAGGTGATCCAAAACTGAATTACCAAAGGGTAACAACCCGGCTATGGCCTTGGAGGCATCCAGCACACTGCCTCCACCAATACCAACAACCACATCAATATGCTGATGCCTGAATTTGTTCACGACTTCATCGATCAGCTGCGGTGAAGGTTCACCTGATACGCTGAGCTGCTGCCAGTTAATATTGTGCCTGGCGAGCATCTCTTGCAGCGACTTCCAGCTGGCACTACGACAAAATGATTTGCTGCCGGTAACGAATAGCGCTTGTTTACCATACCGAAGAATGAGTTCTGGTAATTGCATCAGGCTACCTTCAGCAAAGATCAGCTCGGGCAAGGCGGCAATAGAAAAGGCGTACTTATTCATATGGAAACCTGTCTGTTATGCTATTTGTTATTGGAAAAGATCACAGTGCTAAATTAAGCCTTCATTTATCGCACGTATATAATCTTCTTCGCGATCTATATCCCAGGTTGTTCGAAGTAAACGGGTATCTAGCTTTGTATAATCTGCCCTGGTCAGGCTTTGATTCATCACCTGATCACTGCCCCAGTCAATACCTTCAAAGATACGGCGATTAATAACACTTAAGCCTACCAGGGTATAGCCACCATCTTCCGCCGGACTAAAGACCAGCTCACTATTCTCAAGTGATGCGAACGCCTCGTTTAACAAGCCTTTATCCATTACCGGACAGTCCGTTCCAATTAATACAGCCGACTTGTGCATTATCAGTGTATGCTCAATGGCATGATACATACGCTGCCCCAGATCATCCCCCTGCTGTAGCCGAAGCTGGATGCGGTAGTGCTGTTGTATGGAGTGAATTAGTGGATGATTTTGATCACCGGCTAGCCATAGCTCTACCGGGGCCAGTTGCGAAGAGCAGGCCATAGCCAGTGTCTGCTCGATTAACTGACATTGTAATTGAGTCGCCCTTTCCGTACCTAGATAAGGGATCAGCCGTGTCTTGACCTTACCGGCTGCGGGTACCTTGGCGAAAATGATCAGTTTGCTGTCTGGATATTGGTACTGCACGACTAAGGATAATATCGTTTAACTAGCTCTTCGGCCTTTACACCGCGGTAATAGGCATAACGAAGCTGCCACATTAGTAATATCGTTTTGATGATGCCATTCTCTTCCCAGCGTCGACTGGAGGTGATGACTTTCGACTTGACGCAGGCAGGGTAACCGATTTTTTTCAGTCGTTTACTGAGCTCGATATCTTCCATTAGCGGGATATCGGCAAAGCCACCCACTTTGATGAACGTCGACTTGGGCATAAATATGGCCTGATCGCCAGTGACCACCCCGCTGACACAGGAGCGCCAGTTCATCATGCGCTCAATGAATCGTAATAAGATATTGCCTCCAGAGAGACGGACATTAAAGCGACCCCATTCATGCTTTTTTAACGCCAGATTAATTTGTTCTAGCGCATCATCCGGTAACGTCGTATCGGCATGCAGGAATAGCAGTATGTTTCCCCAGGCATGACGGGCGCCATAATTCATCTGCCTGGCCCGGCCTTTGTCACAGCCGATGATTTGATCCACCAGGTCTTCTGCCAGCATTAATGTGTCATCGCTACTACCGCCGTCGACTAAAATAATTTCATGTCCCAGGCGCCTGAATGGCTGCAGGGCCATTAAGGTTGGTGTGATGCTACGAGACTCATTTAATACCGGAATGATAATAGACAATTGGGCCTGCTGGCTGATCAGTGGGCTCGCCAGGTTAGGCTGACGATGTTTTAACGGGATGAATGGACGGCTAGGTTTTACCCGACTCAATTAAGTGCTCCACCACAACTACTACCCTGCCCGGCTGTGCAGCCATAACAATGCTCCAGTACCGCTATGGATTGCTTGTTAAAGTCCGTATTAGATAATTCACGAACATGGTATCGTGGCTGACGATTGGTCCCCAGCTGCATCGGCAAGTTTAGCATTTGATTAAAGTCACAATCATAGACATAACCTTGCCAGTCTATACTGATCAGATTACGACACATGACCGTAGACAAATTTGAGCTTTGATATGAGTCACGCAGAGTCTGCATATAATCTTCAAACTGCCCCTTCGACAACAAGCTACTGCCAAACCTGGCTATCGGCATATTGGTTAATGTATAAAGCTGGTTAAAACTGATTCCAAACTGTTCCTTTAACTGCTTTTTATAGTCCTGCTCCAGCTCCACTTGTGATGGTGGCAGGCTAGGCCCGGTTGGGTTGTAGACAAGGTTCAATACCTTCTCACTCCCCTCTATGCCATAACCCAGGACATTCAGCCGTTTTAAAGCTCGAATGCTTATACCGTATACCCCTTTGCCCCGCTGAGCATCGACATTTTCTTCCAGATAACAGGGTAAGGAAGAGATGATTTCCACCCCCTGTTCGGCCAGAAATGCCGCCAGTTCCTCATAACCGGGCTCTTCCAAAATGGTGAGGTTGCAACGATCCATAACATGGATATTCATTGCACGAGCCTGGCTAACAAGGTAGCGAAAATGCTCATTCATTTCGGGCGCACCGCCGGTCAGATCGAGGGTCTGTATATTCTGCAGCCTAAGGAATTCGAGGATATCGTCAATGACCTCTTGCGACATCATTTCCGTACGCTTTGGCCCAGCATTGACATGGCAATGGTTGCACTGCTGATTACAACGGTAGCCCAAGTTAACCTGAACGGTGGTCAATTTATCTCTGTTGAGGGCTGGGAAGGTCGTATTTTGCAGTTTGGGCAGGGTATCTAACATCATAAGCTCCGTAATACTTCAGCGGATACCTATAGTATACCAGTGTTATCAGGAATGATGGTTATGTATATGTATCGAATACCCTATGCCCATCATCGCTAAAATACGCGGTACATAGCCTGTTAATATCACCAAACCTATGGCTAAGGCCCCTTTTTGTACTAATTCTGAGCCATCAAGGATGATTTCTCGGCTCACATAACCTAGATAAGTGTATGCAAAGACAGCGGGGATCAGGCATACGGCCGTCACCAGCCAGTACCGAAAAAGTGACAGGTGGGATAAACCGGACAGGTAATTGGTCAAATTGAATGGGGAAAAAGGCATTAGCCTAATTAAAGCAAGGTATTTCCAGCCCTGTTGTTCTATCTGCTCTATGTGGTGTACCCAGTGGGGTTGAATTCGTCCCTCCAACCAGTCCCTGAGCAAAAATCTGGCCAGCATAAAGCTCATAATGGCACCAAAAGAAGCGGCCGCGATATTAAGCAAGGTACCCCATACTGGTCCATACAACGCTCCCCCCACAACCACAAACACCAGTCCTGGTAGAAGCAGTACGACGGCCAGGGCATAACTGATAAAGAACAGGGCGATCCCTAACCAGCCGGCTTCGATTACCGATTCATAAATGAATAAAAAAGAGAGTTTGTCGTAGTTTAGAAAACTAAACAGCAGGATGCTTAGTAATACTATATAGCCTAGCTTTTGATGCGTTGTTTTTGGCGTAATTTGTTTATTATCAAGATAATTATGTACATATTAGAATTAATTTTTCTTACATACCAGCTCGTACCTGATAATAAATAGAATGATAATGTTATAGAAATCGACACCTGGATGTGTCATTTTTCACCATAGGCTTGCTATTTTTCCATTGGATGACTAGCATTTAAACACATCATTGAATATTAACTTTAATGCAAAATTGAGTAGTTGCCACAATGAGCTTTAAGCAGGAATTATTTGATCAGTTTGCGAGAATTGGCAAAGCGGTCAGTAATGGACGTCGATTAGAGTTATTAGAATTATTGGCACAAGGTAAACATAATGTTGAAACCCTGGCATCCATGTCGGACATGTCGATTGCCAATACTTCCCAGCATTTGCAATCCTTACGTCAGGCCGGCCTGGTGACGGCGAGTAAAATCGGTCAACATGTCTATTATCAGCTAACCAGCGATCATATTATCGACTTGCTAAGTGTCATGCGCACATTAGCTGAGGAACACTTAAATGAAGTGAACCGCCTGATCCAGAATTACCTGAATGTAAAAGACGAGCTGGAACCTCTACCTAGAGAAGATCTGATTCGGCGGGCCGAAGAAGGACTGGTTACAGTCATTGATGTACGGCCTGAAATGGAGTATCAGGCTGGTCATGTACCTGGAGCCATTAATGTTCCATTAGGTGATCTCGATAGCTACCTGGAAAAATTACCTAATGATATGGAGATCGTCGCCTATTGCCGTGGACCATACTGTTTACTGGCATTTGATGCGGTTGAGAAGTTACGCGAAAAAGGGTTTAACGCCAGACGCCTGCAAGATGGCTATCCGGAGTGGAAACAGGCGGGTTTACCCACAGAATAAAAAACGCCGGCTGATGCCGGCGTTTGATGATCCTACAAATGTAAGATTAGCTTACCGCAGGGGGCTCATCCGAGCCACTAGCGGGTACCGCGGGCTCGCTCACAGCGGCTGGCGCGGCGGCAGTAACTTTTTTCGCTACCTTTTTCTTACGAGTCTTCTTTTTCTTGGCCTTAGCCTTGGCCTTCTTCTCTTCGGCCTTATCGTAGTCACGCTCCCACTTGGCAGCAAACTTCGCCATGGCTGCATCCATGGCATTTTGCTTGGTAATGGCCGCTTTGACCTTGTTGGTAGCCCAGCTCAATGCACCGGCTAATTCACGCGTATGCAATTTCGCTGCGCGTACATCTTTTTTCAACTTGGCCACGGCTTCACGAGCACGAATTGCAGCGTTCTTTTTCGCTGCGGTCTTCATTTTTTTGGCCTGCTTAACTGCATCCTTCAGTTTTTTCTCAGCTTCAGCCAACTTCTTTTCGGTGCGTGCTTGTGCGGTTACACCTTTTTCAGCGGCCTTAATCGCTTTGTTTAACTCCTTCTGCGCTGCGTAGTGTTCATCGCTAACACTGTGAGCATTTGCCAGTTTGACAATGTCACGAGTTACGATGGACTTACTACGTCTACTTGCTTTCTTCTTCGCCATCTAATTGTGCCTTTATTAGTACATTTCTACATAATCTAGCATACCGAACAATTTAGTAAATTGCCAAAAGCTAAAAATAAAAAAGTGTGATAGCGCACACAAACTAGTTAACGTGAAAGCCTGGCTTTCAGTTTCTCTTTGCTAGTGATCCCCACCGCCATGATCGAGGGTATGACTAAAAGC
>JABURU010000352.1 GCA_014762485.1 Gammaproteobacteria bacterium
CCATTACGCTGCTTACCGATGATGATCTCGGCCTTGCCCTTGTCCGGGGTATCTTCGTTATAGACCTCGTCACGATAGATGAAGACAATCACATCGGCATCCTGCTCGATCGCTCCCGATTCACGCAGATCCGACATTACCGGGCGTTTGTTGGGGCGTTGCTCCAGTGAGCGGTTTAGCTGTGAAAGCGCAATCACCGGTACTTCCAGCTCCTTGGCCAGCGCTTTCAGGCCACGGGAGATTTCAGAAATTTCTGTGGCACGGTTTTCACCACTCCCCTTGCCAGACTGCATTAGCTGCAGGTAATCGATCATGATCAGACCCAAGCCATGCTCACGCTTGATTCGACGGGCTCGGGCGCGCACTTCGATCGGTGACAGCGCGGGGGTATCGTCGATAAAGATAGGTACTTCCGCCAACATACTGACAGCCGAGGTCAAACGCGCCCAGTCATCATCCTCCAGCTTACCGGAGCGAACACGGTGCTGATCGATACGGCCTAGTGACGACAGCATACGCATCGCCAGTGCGTCACCGGGCATCTCCATGCTGAAGACAGCGGCAGGCACACCGGTTTTCAAGGTCACGTTCTCTACCAGGTTCATCGCAAAGGTGGTCTTACCCATCGATGGACGCCCGGCAACTATGACCAGATCCGAGTTTTGCAGCCCCGAGGTCTTCTCATCAAAATCATTAAAGCCGGTCGGCAGGCCAGTGATGGGGTTATCCTGGTGGAACAGGGTATCAATTTTATCCACCGCTACGTTCAACAGGTGTTTGATGCTCTGGAAGCCTTTTTTACCACGGGCACCCTGCTCGGCTATCTCAAATACCTTTTGTTCCGCCATATCCAGTAAGGCGGCTGAATCCCGCCCTTCCGGGTTAAATCCTGCGTTACTGATCTCGGTCCCCACGCTGATTAACTGACGCATCACCGAGCGCTCGCGAACGATATTGGCATAGGCTTTAATGTTGGCCGCACTAGGGGTATTTTTCGCCAGGGTGCCCAAATAGGCCAGTCCGCCGGCCTCATCCAGCAAGTTGTTACTAGTCAGCCATTCCGACAGGGTTACAACATCGTAGGGAGTATTGTCTTCACTAAGATCGCGCACCGCACGGAAAATCAGTTTGTGATCACGACGGTAGAAATCTTCCTCGATCAACAGGTCCGCCACCTGGTCCCAGGTCGCATTGTCCAGCATCAAGCCGCCTAGTACCGACTGCTCAGCCTCAATCGAGTGTGGGGGAACCTTTAGTGCCTCCGTGGCGGCATCGTAATTCTCAGGCACCGGTGGCAGATCGGTCATTTATCGGGCTCGCTATTGTTATCAGGATAATGGAAAAAGGATACTACATGATGCCCTTTTCAGGCAGCAACTTTGTCTGGTTTTGTTTAGCTAAAAACGACAGTGCCCCCAGCCGCAAGCGACTGGAGGCACTGTAAGATACAAAATTCCGTATCTTATTCGGCGACAACCACGACCTTAATGGTAACGCTCACATCGGAGTGCAGCTGCACATCGATGTCGAACTCACCAACTTCACGCAAAGCGCCTTCAGGCATACGTACTTCGCTCTTGGCCACTTCCACGCCAGAAGCGGTCAGTGCATCGGCGATATCCTGAGTACCAACAGAGCCGAACAGCTTGCCTTCGTCACCGGCATTGCGAGCGATCTCAACAGACGTTTCGTTCAACTTATCAGCACGGGCCTGAGCAGCGGCCAATACCTCGGCAGCGGCCTTTTCCAGCTCAGCGCGACGGGCTTCAAAATCCGCCACGTTGGCTGCCGTTGCTGCAACTGCCTTGCCCTGTGGGAGCAGGAAGTTGCGACCAAAACCAGGCTTCACATTAACCTTGTCGCCCAGGTTTCCCAAATTTGCTACTTTTTCCAGCAGAATGACTTCCATCTTGCGTACCTCGAGAAAAAACCTTTTACCTTAACGGTAGTAATTAACCATTTGCCTGCGCAAACCGCGCCCTGAAATTCAACCAGCTATCGACGATACCCACCATGCCTACCAGCATCACTACTTGCGGCAGGATCATTAACACATACATCGCAACCAGCCACATGCTGCGGCTCTGGGTCAAGCCCACCACACCATGCACAACGGCCACACCCTGCAGCACATACAGTGCCAGGATGACGATTCCCAGCTCCACTGCCATCTGGCCCAGCAAACCACCCTCGTTATACATTGAGAGTGTCATTGCCAGCAAAATCAGTAGTGCCGGCCAATTTAGCCAATGTGCCAAACGAAAAGCATGAAACTCCTTGCGGAAGCCGCCTTCGTTAAACAGTATCGCCTGCCACCAGCGCGCAATAAATAACGCAAAGATGGTGTATGCCAGCTCACTAGCGGCCTGGGTACCTGTCATTACCTTCGATAATGTCTGAATCAACGCCTGCACATCTTGTGTCTGCAGGGTAGGTTCTCCCATTACGATCTGCATAATTGGTGTTAACTGCGCCACCCAGCCCGGAGCCGGATCACCTGTTACCAAATACACCAATGCGACATACCCCAGGGCCAAAGCCGCTGCGACTGAAACCGTCACCGACAGCGATACTGTACGGCGCAATAGCTCAGCCAAAATCAGGACGGGTACCCAGTAGCTTAAAACCACTACCCAGAGTACCCGCAGGTCATTGAACAGCACCACTGACATCAAGCCGATGATCAGGGCGCTGATAGCAACTACCGTTAGTCCTTGCATCGTACCGTGGCGTAATACCACCAGGGCCAATGCGGCGCCGCTAATTAGGGATAGCGGTGCCAATATCCCGGTAAACGAAAGTAATGCTGCCAGAGCGATTACCAGCGTGGCCTGCATGCGGCCACGTAGTGTGTAATTGGCTATTGCGCGCACAACTTCCGCCTGAAACCTGCTACTTACTTGTGACTATCGGTGTAAGGCAGCAGAGCAAGAAAACGAGCGCGCTTAATAGCGGTCGACAGCTGACGCTGATAACGTGCCTTGGTACCGGTAATACGGCTAGGCACAATCTTACCTGTTTCAGTAACGTAGGACTTCAAGGTTGCGAGGTCCTTATAATCAATCTCTTTAACGCCTTCGGCGGTAAAGCGGCAGAATTTCTTACGACGGAAAAAACGAGCCATCTTAGATTCTCCTTTCCACCCGTTCTCTAACGGGCCGTTTCAATGTTCTGTGCATGTAACACCAATCGGGTTTCGCCATCTCGAAAGCTGCTGCGGCTGATGAAACCGGTTACCCTGAGCTCATCATCCTGTTGCAAGCAGCTAGCCTGCTGGCTTAACGCTTCCCCGGCGGCCATAACCAAAATTCGGCACCGGACCTCTCGGAGAATGCCCGCTTCACTTTGGCGGGACTGGTGTTGCATTACAAATCGGGTTATCGGAATGCCTGCTGGACTGTGACGTGTATCTGGTGTTTTTGACACCTGACCCGCCAGGATCAGTTTATTATCCAGCCTGCTCCTCCTTATGCGTCAGCAGATTCTGCTGGCTTATCTTCAGCCTTGGCTTCAGATTTAGCAGCGGTCTCAGCTTCACGCGCATCCTTCTCTTCCTTGGCCTGGGCCATAGGAGAGGCTTCGGTAATGGCTTCTTTACGGGCCAGTACCATATTACGGATGACTGCGTCGTTGAAACGGAAGGCGCTTTCCAGCTCTTCCAGGGCCGCATTGCCACACTCGATGTTCATCAGAACATAGTGAGCTTTGTGAATCTTGTTGATGGGATAGGCCAGCTGGCGACGACCCCAGTCTTCCAGACGGTGTACAGCACCGCCGTCGCCTTCAATGATCGCCTTATAACGGTCGACCATGGCACCTACCTGTTCGCTCTGATCCGGATGGACCATGAACACAACTTCATAGTGTCTCATGTCTTCTCCCTACGGTTTAGACAGCCTGTCACGACATGTGATAGGCAAGGAGTTAATAACAAGCCGCAGAAGCGGCAAAATAAAGAGCGGGAATTCTAATGGATTCGGCTCAATGATGCAATGAAATCAGTGCACCTGGCGCCTTTGTCTTAGCGCCTCGTAAAGGCATACCGCAGTGGCCACCGACACGTTCAGGCTTTCGACCGTTCCCAGCATTGGAATTCGCACCAGCAGATCACAATGTTCACGGGTCAGGCGGCGCATCCCCTTGCCTTCCGCCCCCATGACGATGGCCATCGGACCCTTCAGATCCGTGGCATACAGATCCGTCGCCTCTTCGCCCGCGGTTCCGGCAATCCAGATACCCCTTTGCTGTATATCCTTCAAAGTACGCACAAGGTTGGTCACCTGTACGAACGGTACCGTCTCCGCGGCGCCACTGGAGACCTTGCGCGCGGTAGCCGTTAACCCCACGGCTTTATCCCGCGTGGTAATCACCGCATCCACGCCACAGGCATCAGCAGTGCGTAAACATGCCCCCAGGTTGTGAGGATCTGTCACACCGTCCAGAATTAATAGGAGTGGAGAATGCTCAAGCCTGTCTAGTAGCTGGTCTAAATCTTTTTCATTCAGTGTGGGAGGAACCAGCACCCTGGCAACGATGCCCTGGTGGCGATTATCACTACCGGCCATTTTGTCCAGTTCGCGGCGCGACACATCATGAATCACCACATCAGACTGTTTTAACGCCGCAACGAGCTTTTCTAACCGCTGGTCACGACGCTCCTTATCACGGAACACCTCCTGTAGGTGCTCGCGGTCGTATTCCAGGTTGGCGCTAACGGCATGAATGCCGTGAATGATCTGTAACTGCTTTTTCACTAACGCTTACCGGATCGTCTGGCTGATTTTTTCGATGCCTTTTTCCTCACGGGCTTACCACGAGACTTGTCAGCCGACCGTCTTTTCTTTGGCTTTTTGGGCCTGGACTCAGCGTCACCAGTTTCCTCTTCCATCCCGGCCAGCACAAAGTCAATCTTTCGTTCATCCAGATCAACCCGAACGACTTTAATATCGATCTGATCACCCAGGCGATAAATCGTCTTTCTTCGCTCTCCAACCAACCGATGGGTTACCGGATCAAAGTGGTAATAGTCATTGGCTAGGGCAGTGACATGGATCAGGCCTTCGACAAAGATATCCTTCAGCTCAACAAATAAGCCAAAATTGGTCACCGCTGTGACGGTACCGGTATATTCCTCGCCAACCTTGTCCTGCATGTATTCGCACTTCAACCAGTCTACCGCGTCACGGGTCGCCTCATCGGCACGGCGCTCGGTCATCGAACAGTGTTCTCCCAGCATCAGCATATCCTGCATACCATATTCATAGGCAGGAATATCATCTCTGCTTTTGCTGAACATCCCCATGGCGCGCTGCATGATCGGTTTTGACTTGCGCTTTAACTTGCCCACGGCGTGTTTAATCGCGCGGTGTATCAATAGGTCGGGGTAACGACGGATCGGTGAGGTAAAATGGGTATAAGCCTCGAAGCCAAGGCCAAAGTGGCCGTGGTTATCCGGTGTGTAAACCGCTTGCCGCAGGCTGCGCAGCATGACAGTGGATATCAGGTGATAATCTGGACGCTGTTGTATTGAGAGCAATAAATTACTGTAATCGTGAGGTGAAGGCTTATCCCCGCCCCCCAGATTCAAACCCAGCTCTGCAAGAAACTCTCGCAGTCCCTCCAGCTTCTCCATTGATGGCGCTTCATGTACCCGGTAAAGGCTGGGAATCTTGTTCTCCAGCAAGAACTCCGCCGTGGCAACGTTGGCGGCGATCATAAACTCTTCGATCAACATGTGGGCATCGTTGCGCACGACCGGAACAATCTGGTCTATTTTACGCTCGACACCAAACATGATGCGTGTCTCGGTAGTATCAAAGTCTATGGCACCTCGACTCTCGCGACGTTTACGCAATACCTTAAACAACTGATAGGCATTATCAATATGAGGCATTACCGCCTGGTACTGTTGACGTAAGCCGGTGTCATTATCAAGCACCATCGACGCGACCTTGCTGTAGGTCAGGCGGGCATGGGAACGCATCAAGCCTTCAAAGAAACGTGCACTTTTTGTCTTCCCCTCCTGATCAATGATCATCTCACAGACCATACACAGACGATCCACATCCGGGTTTAATGAGCAAAGCCCATTAGAAAGGATCTCCGGCAACATCGGTACTACACGCTCGGGAAAATAAACCGAGTTGCCTCGTTCAAATGCGGCTTTATCCAGCGCCGAGTGCGGTGTCACATAGGCTGACACATCGGCAATGGCTACGTAAAGTTTCCACTCCTTGCCATGTGGTTCCACATACACAGCATCATCAAAGTCGCGGGAGTCTTCGCCGTCTATCGTCACCAGAGGCAGGTGGCGGATATCTTCACGACCCACCTTGGCCTCTTCCGGCACTTCGTCGGTCATGCCACTAATTTCGTCTTCGACCCCAGCTGGCCACGCCTCGGGGATACCAAAGCTGCGGATGGCGATGTCGATTTCCATCCCTGGACCCATGTGGTCGCCCAACACTTCTTTTACTCGCCCCAGACCCTGGCGAAATGAAGTGGGATATTCAGTAATTTCCACATTCACTATCTGGCCGTGTTTAGCGCCAGCCTGC
>JABURU010000233.1 GCA_014762485.1 Gammaproteobacteria bacterium
GGTTATCGTCATTATCTTCTACTAATAGGATTTTTTTCATAGTGATTTTATTTTCTGTTTTAATACTACTTGTATCGGTATTCGCACCCAGATCTTTATTTTAGCCCGCCAGCTGCTCCAGCATTTTGTCACTGGCTTTAATCAATGCAGAGAGGATACCCTCCTCCGAGGCCGCATGCCCTGCATTATCAATAATTTTTAGCACACTTTGCGGCCACGCCTGGTGTAATTCCCAGGCATTCTCCAGTGGACAGATAATATCATATCGCCCGTGGATAATTATGCCTGGAATATCCTTGATCTTGTGCATATCACGTAAGATCTGATTATCTTCCAGAAAAGCATTATGCATAAAATAGTGACACTCGATTCTTGCCACAGATAACGCGGTATAAGGATCGGCAAAATGATCTACTACCTCCTGCCGGCCTTGCAGGGTGGCCGTACGCCCTTCCCACACCGACCATGCCTTGGCTGCAGCCATTCGGGCCACCTCATCGTCCGAGGTAAGACGCCGGTAATATGCGCTCACCATATCATCGCGCTCGGCCTCAGGGATCTGGTTGAGGTAATCCTGCCAGTGATCCGGTGCCAGGCGACTGGCCCCCTGCTGGTAAAACCACGCTATCTCCTGTGGCCGGCAGAGGAAGATCCCCCGTAATATCAGCCTCAGTACCTGTTGTGCATGCGTCTGAGCGTATACCAACGCAAGGGTCGAGCCCCACGAGCCACCAAAAACGACCCAGCGCTCGATTCCCAGCTTTTGCCGTATCACTTCCATGTCGGCCACCAACGCCTGGGTGGTATTGCCCTCTAGTTCGGCATGGGGTGTCGACTTGCCACAACCACGCTGATCAAACAGGATGATGCGGTAGCCATCCGGATCAAAAAACTGGCTATGATACGGTTCACAACCACTACCCGGCCCACCATGCAGGAACACCACCGGCAAACCATCAGGATTTCCATACTCCTCCACATGCAGTACATGGGGCTCATCCACCTTTATCGTGTGGACGACATAGGGCTTGCTGGCTGGGTATAACTCTCTCATATATGCTTCCCGTAACAACTAATCACGCACTGGCTCGGATTGCCAGCCAATGAGCGCGGCCAGCGCCATCATCAATAAACCCAGCAGGATCAATATGGGACCTACCGGGCCCTGTAGAAATCCTATTCCAAATATCACCGCCAGGTAGGCACCACCGGCATGCAGCAAGGTTCCCACGATGAAGGTCCAGCTGATGATCTGCTTAAACAGTCTTCCTACCGCAATAAACATTAAGGCGATCCCTACGGCAATATTGAGCAAGGCCTCAAGATTACCGTGGGCATGGGGACCCGCCTTAATGGCATCCACCGATACGAGTGAGTTATTCAGCTTGTTGATGGCAAGAATACCATCGGTGTTGGCACGGCTGATCTGATCGGCATTTAACGGCTCCAGATCTTCTTCAAAGCCATTGGTCTTCATTTGTTGCAAACGCCCTACCGCCGCCTGTTTTTCCTGCGTGGCGGCACCAACATCGGCAAAATACGTGGTAATCATGTACGGACCCAGGGCGGCCGTAAAGAACAGCAAAATAAAGCCAAATACGACATTTCTCTTACCTATCATGCTTCGCTCCATCTCATCATTATTTCTCTTCAAGCTATGCGCTTTTTTCGGTTTAGGCAAGGTAATGGCGAGGATTTGTAGGACATGTCCTACAAAACTTTAAGGAATGTCCGACATACAGGGCATGAAGATATCGTGATAATGAGTGCGCTTTCCATGCATCCATGACTGTGAGAGCGGACTTCCCCCGGCGACTCAGGTTACCGGGGTATTTTTTTGCCTGTCGCCTTTATACCCCATCACAGAAAGAAATAGCCCCAGCCTGATGATATATCGCGCATAAAAAAGGCCGGGGTATCCCGGCCTTTTCATCGTGCAGCAGTCGCGACTATTTGCTGCGAGATTCGCGCTTACGCTCATTCTCGGTCAACAGCTTCTTGCGCAGACGAATGTGGTTAGGAGTGACCTCCACCAGTTCATCGTCATCGATAAACTCCAGCGCCTGCTCCAGGGTAAACTGGATAGGCGGTGTCAGCACCTGCGCCTCATCACTACCGGATGCACGTACGTTGGTCAGTTGCTTACCTTTCAATACGTTTACCACCAGGTCATTATCGCGAGAGTGAATACCCGCCAACATACCTTCATACACCTCGTCACCATGACTTAGGAACATGCGACCACGCTCCTGCAGGTTGAACAGGGCATTGGTCAATGCCTTACCTGGGGCGTTACAGACCATTACGCCGTTTTTACGCTGACCAAACTCTCCACCCTTGAACACACCATAGTGATCAAACACGCTAAACATCAGGCCAGAGCCCTGAGTAGCGGTCAGGAACTCGGTACGGAAACCGATCAGGCCACGGGCAGGGATAATAAAATCGACACGCACACGGCCATTACCATCGGGGATCATGTCCTGCATGATGCCGCCACGCTCGCCCAGCTTCTCCATCACCGCGCCCTGGTGCTGCTCTTCCACATCAACGGTCAGGGATTCGAAAGGCTCCTGCTTTTCACCATCCACCTCGCGAATGATCACCTCGGGACGGGAGACACCCAGCTCAAAGCCTTCTCGACGCATGGATTCGATCAATACCGACAGGTGCAGTTCACCACGACCAGAGACACGGAACTTGTCTGGATCATCACCATCTTCCACCCGTAGCGCCACGTTGTGTACCAGCTCCTGATCCAAACGCTCACGGATCTGGCGAGAGGTAACGAACTTGCCGTCTTTACCAGCAAAAGGCGAGTTGTTGACCTGGAAAGTCATACTCACGGTGGGCTCGTCTACCGACAGGGGCGACAGGGCCTCTACCGCGTTGGGGTCACATAACGTGGCGGAGATATTCAACTCATCAACACCGGTAAAGCAGATGATATCGCCAGCCTGTGCCTCTTCCACCTCAACTCGCTCCAGCCCCAAAAAGCCCAGCAGTTGCAGGATGCGCGCATTGCGACGATTACCATCCGCGTCCACGACGGTCACCGCGGTATTAGTCTTCACACGACCACGATTGATGCGGCCAATACCGATAACGCCAACATAACTATTGTAATCCAGCTGCGATACCTGCAGCTGGAAGGGATCTTCCGGCTCCACCTGGGGTGGGTGTACCTTTTCGACGATAGTCTCCAACAAGGGCGTCATATCACCATCACGTACACTATCCTCCAGACCGGCGAAACCACCCAGGCCGGAGGCATAGACAATGGGGAAGTCCATCTGCTCATCGGTCGCACCCAGACGGTCAAACAGATCGAAGGTCTGATCCACTACCCACTGGGGACGGGCCGCGGGGCGATCAATCTTGTTAATCACCACGATCGGCTTTAGACCTCTCTTCAGTGCCTTTTCGGTCACGAAACGGGTCTGGGGCATCGGGCCTTCGACCGCATCTACCAGCAACAACACCGAGTCCACCATCGACAATACACGCTCTACCTCGCCACCGAAGTCGGCGTGGCCGGGGGTGTCGACGATATTAATACGGTAGTCATTCCAGCGTATGGCGGTAGGCTTGGCAAGGATGGTAATGCCACGCTCACGTTCCTGATCATTGGAGTCCATGGCGCGCTCATCCAGCTGGGTGCGCTCATCCAGGGTCTGGGACTGCTTCAACAGCTGGTCTACCAGAGTGGTCTTGCCATGGTCAACGTGGGCAATAATGGCGATATTTCGCAGATTCTCTATCATGACGGGTACAATCTTTGGATTAGAAGGCGGCGATTGTACATGAAATCTGTCCCACTCGTGCAAAAAATGCCGCATTTTTAACCACTAATACACGCTTTCTTCGCAGGTCATAACTACATGCAGCGTCCTGACTATGTTGATAACAGTATTGTTAACCTGATGGCGTCCATTTCCGCCGCCCTGGGGGGGAGAAATCCCGATTACTCCCCTCTCGCCTACCTGAGTCAGGATGAGATCCGATCATATAAAAAGGTCATGTTGCTGGTGATTGATGGTCTGGGTCACGACACCTTGCTCCAGGCCAATCCAGGAGGCTTTCTTGCGCGCCATACTCGCGCCCGTATTACCTCGGTCTGCCCTACCACTACCGCCAGTGCCCTGACCGTGTTTTCCAGCGGCAAAGCGCCTCTGCAGCATGGCCTGACCGGCTGGTTCAGTTACTTTCGCGAGCTGGGTAGCATTACCGCAGTCCTGCCGTTTATCGCCCGCCATGGCGGCCTGCCTTATGACCAACAGAATATCTCGTTAGACTCCATCCTTGGCTGGTCGTCAGTTTTTAACACACTGCAGTGCCCCACCTATACCCTGCTACCCCGCTATATTTATGACTCTCATTTTAGCCAACAAACCTCGGGCTCCGCCGTACGCCTGGGCTACGATGACTTTAATGATTGCCTGTCACAGGCACAGGGCCTGTTGCATCATAACGTTCAGCCCATATACCTATACGCCTACTGGTCAGAGCTAGATCGCCTGGGCCACGCCCATGGCATTAATAGCCAGCAGGTATCACAACACCTGGCAGAGCTGGATCAGGCGATTGAACAGTTTGCCAATCATCTGCCGACAGATACCTTGTTACTGATCACCGCCGATCATGGCCAGCTGGATAGCAGTGAAGATAAAACCATCTTGCTGGAAGACCATCCACCACTGGCCGAGTGCATGACCATGCCTCTAAGTGGTGAGCCACGCCTGGCGTATTGTTATGTCCACACCGATAAACAACATCAGTTCACCAACTACATACAGCAGCACCTGTCGCATTGTTGTACCGTCTTTAGTCGTGAGGAGATGCTGGCACAAAACCTGTTTGGACTGGGTCAACCACATCCAGAACTGGAACATCGTATAGGAGACTATGCATTAGTGATGAAAGAGAATTACATCATAAGAGATATTATCGCAGGGGAACGTCCATTTACCATGGTCGGCGTACACGGGGGACTTAGTGATGCTGAGCTGTTTGTACCCCTTGTGGTATGGCCGCCATCACATCATTCTGTTGTGAGTTTGGAGTAAGTTCGAGACCATTTTGCTTAATGACATAAGCTTCAAACTCATTAGCAGGTAATGCCTTGCTGAAATACCAGCCCTGTATTTCATCAGCACCATTAAATTTAAAGAACTGGTACTGTGCATCGGTTTCTATCCCTTCCGCAATCGTATGCATGCCCAGGCTGTTTGCCATATTGATTACCGCACGCGCGATCTCACCATGCTCTCCGGCATCATTAATATCTTTTACAAAGGCACGATCGATCTTCAATGTATCGATAGGAAGATCCTGAATATAACTTAATGATGAATAACCGGTACCGAAGTCATCCATCGAGGTTTTCACACCTATTTTTTTTAACTGGGTTAGCATCTCTACACTTTGTTCAAAATCAGAAACCGCAATTCGCTCGGTAATTTCCAGTTCAAGTTGTGATGGACTTAGCTCCATCACGGTAATCATTGCGCGCACAAAACTAACCAGATCTTTTTGTTTAAACTGTGGTGCAGACAGATTGATGCCGACACGAAGATCGCCTAACCCTTTATCCTTCCATTCGCCTAGCTTTTCACACACCGACTCGATAACAAACATACCGATCTGGTTTATCAGGCCGACCTCTTCGGCCAGTGGTATAAACTCATCGGGTGAAATAAATCCATTTTCAGGATGGATCCAGCGAATCAATGCCTCAGCGCCTACCACCTTTTTGGTTTTTGCATCCACCTGCGGTTGATAATGCACTTCAAATTCCTGCGCACTAATGGCATGGCGTATATCACGCTCCATAACTATGTGTTTATAGGCCGCCTTTTCATCACCATCTTGGTGCAGCATGTATTGATTGCCACCATTCTTCGAGGCTTCACGCCTGGCAGCATCGGCTGAACGAATTAACTCCTCTACATTATCACCTGCCATAGGATAAATGCTGATGCCAATACTGGCCGTTAGAAAGATCTCTGTATCATTAATAACCAATGGCTCTGCAATCGATTTTAATATTTTCCTGGCAAATGCCTCAACTTCATGCACTGTCTGCATATCCGATAGCTGCAAAGCAAACACATCACCCTCATAACGGCAGACAAAACAACGGCTACACTCCATTTTTCCTATGCGCTCGGCAACCATTCTGAGTACCTGGTCACCAGCCAGATGATCAAAGCTATCGTTAATTTTCTTAAATCGATCCAGGCCTACAAACAATATAGCCAGTAGTGTTTCATCGGACTGACTCTCACGAATAGTAGATGGAAGATGTTCTTTGAAGTAAATTTTATTCGGCAACTCGGTAATACTGTCATAAAACGTCTTATAACGAATCAATTCTTCATTCTGAACACGTTGAGTAATATCCTGAACCGTCACGGCCAGGCAATTTACTCCGGGACTTTTTTCAAAAATGGCGCCTTGATGTGCCACAACCTTGTCGCTTTTATCTGCAACACTAATAACATGCTGCAGCTTATACGAGCTCTGATTTGTAATAGATTTAGTAATCAC
>JABURU010000218.1 GCA_014762485.1 Gammaproteobacteria bacterium
TAAAAGAGAAAGAAAAACAGAAAAGTGATAACCAGACCAGCCAACATACCTGCGATTGCACCAGAGTTGTTCATGCGCTTGGAGAAGATACCCATCATCAACGCAGGGAAGATAGATGAGGCAGCCAGACCAAACGCAATCGCAACCGTACCGGCGGCGAAGCCCGGAGGATGCAGACCCAGGTAACCAGCCGCAGCAATCGCACCAATCATGGCCAGACGAGAGGCCATCAGTTCGTCTTTCTCGCTGATGTCAGGTTTGAAGATACCCTTCAACAAGTCATGAGAAATCGCAGACGCGATAGCCAGCAACAGGCCTGCCGCAGTAGACAGGGCCGCAGCCAGACCACCAGCCACTACCAGGGCAATTACCCAGTTAGGCAGCTTAGCGATTTCAGGGTTGGCCAGTACCATGATGTCACGGTCAACCTTAACCATTTCGTTACCCTTCCAGCCGTAAGATTCGGCTTGAGCAGCGAAAGCAGGGTTCTTGTCGTTGTAGTACTGAATACGTCCGTCACCGTTCTTATCTTCGAACTTCAACAGACCAGTAGTTTCCCAATTCTTGAACCACTGAGGACGCTCTGCGTACAGCAGGTTACCTTCAGCAGAACCAACTTCACCGACCTGGATGGTGTTCATCAGGTTCAGACGAGCCATTGCGCCTACAGCAGGAGCAGTGGTGTACAGAATGGCGATGAATACCAGGGCCCAACCAGCAGACTTACGTGCATCACGTACCTTAGGTACAGTGAAGAAACGGATGATGACGTGTGGCAGACCAGCTGTACCAATCATCAGAGTCAGGGTGTAGATGAACATGTTCAGAGTACCGCTGCTAGCAGTGGTGTACTCATTGAAGCCTAGATCAGATACAACCTGATCCAGCTTATCCAGCATGCTCACGCCAGAGCCGTCGGCCATGGTGCTACCCAGACCCAGCTGAGGCAGTGGGTTGCCGGTGATGGCCAGTGAGATGAAGATCGCAGGAATGGTGTAAGCGAAGATCAGTACAACATACTGAGCGATCTGGGTGTAGGTAATACCTTTCATACCACCCAGTACGGCGTATACGAATACGATACCCATACCGATGAACAGACCAGTGTCGTAGTCAGTCTCCAGGAAGCGGGAGAATGCAACACCGATACCCTTCATCTGACCAATTACATAAGTGATGGAAGCTACGATCAGACAGATAACCGCAACGATGCGGGCATTCTGTGAGTAGTAACGATCACCGATGAACTCAGGTACAGTGAACTTGCCGAACTTACGCAGGTAAGGAGCAAGCAGCATCGCTAGTAGTACATAACCACCGGTCCAGCCCATCAGGAATACGGAAGCACCGTAACCGTTAAAGGCAATCAGACCCGCCATGGAGATGAAAGAAGCTGCAGACATCCAGTCAGCCGCAGTAGCCATACCATTCTGAATTGGGTGGATACCACCGCCGGCAACATAGAATTCACCAGTGGTAGATGCACGTGCCCAGAAGGCAATACCGATATAGATCGCGAAGGTGATACCGACGACGATATATGTAAGTGTTGTTAAATCCATACTATCGTCCTCTTAGTCTTCGTGCACGTCGTATTCACGATCGAGCTTTTCCATTGCATTGGCGTAATAGAACACCAGAGCCAGGAAGGTGTAGATGGAACCTTGTTGTGCAAACCAGAAACCAAGCTTATAACCGCCCAGTGGAATGGTATTTAATGCATCTACAAGGAAGATACCAAAGCCGTATGAAACTACGAACCATACGACCAGGCATTTTGTCAGAAGGCTTAAGTTAGCCTTCCAATATGCGGACATATTATTGCCTGTCATTGTTTACTCTCCTCATGTTTAAACATGTCGGCCATCGTGGCCTGTTTTCCTTTCCGCTCCTGCATGGAAAGGGTACACACTTAGGAAAATTCCAGAAGGAATACCCCAAAATGTATTCGGTTAGCGAAGCTGGTATTCCAGTTCCAGCTTGCCCTGTAATTTTCTTGCCTGACGAAATGCCTCTTTCAATATTCGGCGATCGAGGGAATTTAATTCATCTGGTTCAAGAAAATTGTGTAACTCTTCACCATTTTCAACTTGCTGGTGATGATTACGCATGCGCAGCAGTTGAATAAATTCATAAGCATTAACCCAGGCTTCGATATCGATCTTTGGGATCGAGCCATTATCGGCTGCGGCCTGCAAACGGTGCAGGGTATTTGTCTGTGGCAGCTTTTCTTTTAACGCAATAATGCGGGCTGCATCGACGAAGGGGGTAATACCTTGCAGCTTGAGGTCAATGGAGTGTTTGTGTTCACCGTGTGCACTAACCTTGATATCTCCAAACAGGCCTAATGGTGGACGGTTGCGTAAACTGTTCGCTGCCATCATGTGACGGAACAAACTATTCTGGGTGGTTTTTTCCAGTAACCAGTTGCGTAGCGCTTCTATGGGTTGCTCATTGCCAAACAGGGCGCGAAAATCAAAAAAGATGCTAGCCTTTAACAAGTTGTCTGGAGTACCGGATTCTATCCATTTGCCAAAGCGAGTTTTCCACTCATCCAGGCTCAGGCAACACTCAGGGTTACTGGCCATGATATTACCGGGACAAAGTGGGAAACCCACTTCATCCAGAGATTCATTGATGCGCTTGGCCAGGGGTAACAGCTCTTTACGTGCATCGTCTTCACTTTGACCATCCTGGCAGATAAATAGTATGCCGTTATCCTGGTCGGTCTTTAAGGTTTGTTCCAGTCGACCTTCACTACCAAATGCTATCCAGGTGAAGGGCGTTGATGGTTTGCCTCGTTCAGCCTCAACCAGGATGATGATGCGCTGGGTGATGTTGTCGTTTAGGGTAGAGATTATTTGAGTTAGCTGCTGAACCGAAGCGCCCTGAGCCATCATTTGATTAATTAGCTGCTGAATATCGCTACTCAGCTGCTTCAATGCATCGAGTGTGTCGGCATGCATGATAGAGCGGCTAAGATTACCCAAACCGACACGCTGCAAAGAGAACAGGTCGCGCTCGGATACCAGGCCTAGAAAATGCTTGTTACTATCCATAACACAGACATGGCCGACACCGGATTGTGCCATATGCAAAGCGGCTTCGTAGGCAAAGTCTTCCGGTGACAGATAAGTATTGATAGGGGTCATGACTTCACTGACCGGTGCATCAATATTTTTCTCGGTCAGGGTGACCCGGACCATCACATCGCGCAGGGTTAAGATGCCAATCGGATTATTTCCTTCATCAACAATGGCAATGCTGCGACGGTGTGACTCTTCAATTTGTTTTAATGCCTGGCGAATTGGTGTTCCAGGAAGGCAGCTAATAGGATTTGGATTTAGCAGCGAGCCTAACGGGGTGTCCAGAGAACTGTCACCGGAGATATCCGAGGCCGTGCTGGCGCGAATTTCACGCATCGCCGTATCTAGCAGGTTAGCAATACGGCGGGTACAAAAGTCATTAAATGGCGCGCTTTTTTGTAGCAGCCCCTCAAAGTCTTCACGATCCAGCTCAAACACAAAGGTATCTTCAATCGCGCGTTGTACCGTGTGGGCAGGGCGTTTGGCCAGCAAGGCACCAACCGGGAAGCTTTCACCGGTGACCAGTTCCCAGGCACCTCCTTCCGCAGTACGACCATCGGGGGTTTCACCACGTACACGGCCCTGTTTGATGATGTAGAGGTGCGATGCAATACCATCATCAGGCCCGGTGATGATCTCATCTTTGGCAAAAAAGACCAGCTTCAGGCGTTTGGCAAGAAAGTCCAGGTGCAGTTGTGACATCTGCTTAAAAGGAGCGTGCCGACGCAGGAAATCAGTTATGGGCTGTAAAGTACTTTGGTGCTGCATATCTTGTTACGTTGCAAACTTTATATATAGCAATCAAGATACGTGCCAATTAAATATATTGTTATTTTACAATGGGTTGTGAGTATTTCTGCATGAGGTGGAGTGGCAGGTGTTACGTTCTGTTACGGCAAAAGTGTTACGTGAAGTAACACTCTACATGTGGTTTTTTAATCTTCTTCTTTTTGACGTCGCTGCTGCTCCATTTGAAGCTTGTTAATAAAACGTTGCAACTGGTTTTCTTTATCCGTGGGCAGATCCATAAATGCTAGGCCTAAGCGGTTTACTTTTTGGCCCGTACTGAGTGTTTTCTCGAAATAGTTTCGCACCTGGAGATCGACTACCAGGGTTCCCAGGCCGGGAATGGAAATTTCGCTCTCCTCAAACACCATGAACTGTTTTATCAGTAACTCCGGCAGTTCGACCACGGTACCAATACCGCCGAGGCTTAAATCCTCTACTTCTAGTACGTGTATTACGCCCCCAGCATCGGTGAGTTTGACCGTCATTTTTCCAATATCGGAATCAATACGGAAATATTCACGACGCTGTAAGCGTAATAATGTGTCGGGCAGCTCGATGAAAACAGAGCTGGCACCATTAAATCGTGCCGGCTGAGTAGACGAGGCGATAAACTGAATAATGACGCTATTGTGCTTGAGATCAAATAACACCTGGTGAGTGTTGGAGAAGGCGCGGCTTAATTTGGCATCCTGCGCCGGCTCGAGGATCACCATGTTTTTCTCTGCATCGACATGCAATATTGAAGTGGCCACCATGTCGCCAGAAGGCAAATAGGCACTAATCGTGCGCTTTTCGCGCATCAGGTTTCTTAACACTGAGGCGATACTGGAACGCGTATGAATTAAAAATTCTTCGTTCGCAGGATCTTTGATTAGATTCTCTATTTCACTCATTTCTGTCAATAACACATTAAAACAATAGCTTATGCCGGCATTCTATATTTATTTATGATGACTTTGTAGAGTGAAACTGTCGATTTTACATATTTGTATAGTTATGTACCGACTGAAGCATACTCAACCAAAAAGCTTTTTCCACCAGCGTCTACGGTTTCCGGGAATAGGAAAGGCTACTTTCAGATCTTCTGGTGGCATCTGGCACATAATCCAGCCGGGAAATACATGGCTACCGGAAGAGCCGCATGAGGCTCCGAGGTTATTCGGATCATAGAATTTCACAAAATTGGGACTATCACGGTGATCTGAATAAACGATACCGCAGTAGTCCTCATCATGGTCATTACGTATCAGTTGCTCAATTTCCTGTAAAAAACGCTCAATCTCATCAACGCTGGATGGCTCAGTCGGTGGGACCTCGCCCACCGCGTAGAGAAACCAGTCGGAGTTGCTCTGTTCACCTAACGTGGTGAGCAGGTCATCAAATTCATGCCAGCGCAGCATATTGATAAAACCACCCTTATAGGCCGCGAGAAATTCAGAGTTTTCTCTCATGTCTGACTCCTTTGTCTTGGAATACCGAGACGATTGCGGCGCTCCCAGAGTGTCTTTCGACTGATCCCCAGTTGTTTGGCGAGCTCGGTTTCGGTCATATTCGTTTCATTATCTCGAACAAACTGGATGAAATACTCATCCAGCGATAGCTTGTCGTCAGACTCGCCATCATGCCTTATAACGGGCGCGCTATCTGGCAGGTTTAATAGCGCGGCACTGATGGTATTACTATCCGCGAGAATGACGGAGCGTTCAAGCAGGTTTTCCAGTTCACGTATATTGCCTGGCCACTGGTAGCGCTTGATGGCCTCCAGGGCGTCCTGTTCGAAACGCATGCGTGGACGATTAAGTCGCTGGCAGCACTTTTCAAGCAGTGCCTCGGATAGCGCCGTAATGTCTTCAGCGCGTTCTCGTAGAGGCGGCAAGGTTATTTCCATGACACGCAGGCGGTAATATAAATCTTCCCGGAATTGCTTGTCATTAACCAGTTGTTTCAAGTCTCTGTGCGTGGCGGCTACCAGCCGGATATCAACACGCTTTGCTGTATCCGAGCCAACCCGACGAATTTCTCCTTCCTGTAAGACGCGCAATAGTTTGGCCTGCACGTCCAGTGGCAGTTCGCCTATTTCATCAAGGAACAGGGTTCCATCATGTGCTGATTCTATCAGTCCTTTGCGAGTATCCAGTGCTCCGGTAAATGCCCCTTTTTCATGGCCAAATAACTCTGATTCTATCAGTCCCTCGGGTATCGCGGCACAATTTACGGTAATCATCGCAGACTGTTTGCGTGTGCTTAGTTCATGTAAGGCTCTTGCCGCTAGCTCCTTACCGGTACCCGATTCCCCCAGGATTAATACCGTACTATCAGTAGGGGCAACCTTTTTCAGGTTATTGAATACCTGCTGCATACCCTTACTGCTGCCGATCATTCCAGTGACAGGATAATCACGCATTAGTTCAGACTTTAATGCTTCATTTTGTCGTTGCAGGTTGCTTTGTTTTAATACGCGTTGAACTAATAGCAGCATCTCATCGTGATCAAAAGGCTTGGCAATATAATCAACGGCGCCTTGTTTCATGGACTCTACGGCAGAGCGAACACTGGCATAGCTGGTCATGATTAACACCGGCGTATCACCACAATGCTCAATAATTTCCGTGCCTTCTGGTCCTGGCAATCGTAGATCAGAAATAATCAGGTCAAAGTTATCCAGTGGATC
>JABURU010000269.1 GCA_014762485.1 Gammaproteobacteria bacterium
GGTGGCAACAATGATGGCCAGGCACAACTGTTCTTTATCAAGTTATCCGGCCCAGGAGCAGATGATGTATGGGACGAAGGTAGCGATTATCACGTTATGACCACCGGGGTGGGTGATGCCCTGGAGCGTAACGGCTTATCGGAAATCGAGATAGCCGACTTCAGTGGAAACTCCATCGCTGATCGTGTTTATGCAGGTGATTTACGCGGCAACCTGTGGGTGTTTGACCTACGCAGCACCTCAGGCTCATGGACCGCCAATAACCCGGAGAAATTATTTACCACGATAAACAATCAGCCTATCACCAGTAAACCCAGTATCACTTTTAATCCGGACATGAGCTATAACGATGCATCCAAGCCGAACCTGCTCGTTATCTTTGGCAGTGGACAGTTCTTAGTAAACAGTGACAAGTCGACGGTCGAAAATCAGTATATCTATGGTTTATGGGATAACACGCTCAATACAACCAGCGGCTTTACTGAAATCACGACAGGTGATCTGATAGAACAAGGCCCCATTACTAACATCATCAGTAATGGTTCGGAATATCGTGTCATGCCAGACCCGGCCTCCGTATCGTATCAAAATGGTGACAAGGGCTGGTATCTTGCCTTACCCAATAGTGGAGAGCGAATCATCAGTCACTCACTAATCATTGATAACAGCGTTATTTTTGCCACGATGATTCCATCATCTACTCCTTGCTCTCTCGGTGGCAGTGGCTGGATTATGGCACTGGATACCAGCAATGGCTCCAGAACATCTACCGCGATATTTGATATTAATAATGATGCCATCGTAAACAATAGCGATACGATTAGTGTATCCGGCAATGATGTAGCTGTATCTGGCCAGAAGGTTGAAGGCGGAATACCGCAAACACCTGGGCGCCTGGGCAGCAATCTTTATACCAGCGGTCAAAATGGCATCGCGGCAGCAACACGCATCGGTAGCGAGCATGACATCCTGACACGCCAATCCTGGCGACAACACTATTACATAAACTTGAAATAAATAATTATGACAACGATAGACAAACAGAACGGATTAACACTACTGGAGTTAATGGTTGTTGTCGCGGTGATTGCCATATTGTCGGTTATCGGCTGGTCACAATACCGAGCACAATTTCATGAAGGCACACGCGGTGATGCGGTCGCGGCATTAACCACCTCCGCCGCACACCTACAGACATGCTACTCCCGTACCATTCCTAACTCATATACCAACTGTGAAATATTCAATATGGGAACCGGCAAGTGTAGTAATGAAGCATTGGCGGCAAACAATGATACTAATATCTATTCACGCAAATGCTCGTGGATTATCACCTTCAGCAGCTTATCATCCAGCGGCTATCAACTAACCGCAACCCGAACCTATATTGATGACGACTCTACACAAAAAGAAGATATCATGACATTAAACCACCTGGGACAACGTGGCGGAAATGTTGACTGGCCGAGATAACAATCTATACGATAATGATTAACTTCTAATCAAACGACAGGAAATGAGCATATAGTTTTACCGTGCTCAGTCACAAGGCAAATATAGAAGCTAATTACTCTGCTTAGGATTGCAATGCCTTGGGAATCGGGAACACAATAGTTTCAGGCGCTCCAATAAAATGTTCTACCTCTTCCGCGCCCCAGGACTTTAACTGTTCGACTACCTGCTGGACCAGTATTTCCGGTGCAGAAGCGCCGGCTGTAATGCCTATCGTATCAACACCGTCCAGCCACTCCTGTTGGATCTCACTGGCATTATCAATCAGGTAGGCCTTTGCACCCATACGCTCAGCCACTTCACGTAAACGGTTTGAATTAGAGCTATTGGGCGAACCTACAACCAAAACAACCTGACTTTTTCCTGCCAGCCCTTTAACGGCATCCTGCCGGTTTTGTGTGGCATAACAGATATCATTTTTCTTCGGTCCAATAATATTTGGAAAACGCTCACGCAAGGCGTCGATCACTTTCGCAGTATCATCCATGGAGAGAGTCGTCTGGGTGACAAAGGCCAGCTCGTTTTCATCCTCTACCCGTAAGGCAAGTACATCCTCAGGGGTTTCAACCAGGTGCATCTGGCCTTTATCTGTAAGCTTTTCATACCGCCCCATGGTACCTTCTACTTCCGGGTGCCCGGCATGACCGATAAGGATGCAATCACGTCCTCTCTTTGCATTACGCAACACCTCTAAATGTACCTTGGTAACCAAGGGGCAGGTTGCATCAAATACCACCAGGCTTCGACGCTCTGCTTCCTGTTCAACCGCCCTGGAAACACCATGTGCACTAAAGATAACGATCTTATCGTCTGGTACCTGATCCAGCTTCTCGACAAAGATAGCACCTTTGTTTTTCAGGCCATCGACAACAAATTTATTATGCACGACTTCATGACGTACATAGATAGGTGCACCATGTAATTCCAGGGCCTTTTCAACGATCTCTATTGCGCGGTCAACACCAGCACAAAAGCCACGAGGGTTAGCTAACAGGATTTGCATCAGGCATTCACCGAAACCAGTTCAACTCTAAAAGCAAGGTTACGACCCGCTAGAGGATGGTTAAAGTCTACGATGACTCTTTCACCTATCAATTCCATGATGACACCAGGCACTTCATCACCGGCGGGTGTATCAAAACCTATCACCAGACCTTCTTCCAGCTTAATCTCTTCAGGGAAGTCACTGCGCTGCATTTCATGCAGGTTATCCTCATCACGATAGCCGAAGCCTTCATCCGGGTTGATCAGGAATGTTTGCTCATCACCTATCGTCAGTTCCTTGATGTGCGACTCCAGTGTATCGATCATCTCGCCATCACCAAGGGCGAAGGTCATCACGTCATCACCTTCGGTGGCATCCACCACGGTGCCATCTTCCAGGCTTAAGGTAAAACGTATACAAATCTTGTCACCATCTTTTAATTCAGACATATCAGGCCTTTTCCTTCTTTGCCGCTCGGAAGCTCTCAATAATCAATAAAACGGCCCCTATGGAGATAGCCATATCAGCGATATTAAATGTTGGGAAATAGTAACCGGCATAATGAAGTTGAATAAAGTCCACCACATAACCGTGGGCCATGCGATCCCACACGTTACCCAACGCACCGCCAATGATCAATACCAGGCCGATAGCTTCGACTTTTTCACTTTCGTTTAGTTTACGCACCCACTGGATCAGCACACCACTAACTATCACCGCCAGAACAATAAAGAACCAGCGCTGCCAACCACCGGCATCACTTAAGAAATTGAATGCTGCACCGGTATTATGTGCCAGTGTCAGGTTGAAAAAGGGCAGTATCTCAACCGGTATTAAGTAGGCAAGATCAGCACTGGCCCAGTACTTGGTAACTTGATCCAGTACTATGATCACTGCCGATATCCATAACAGACGCAACATTCTATGACTCCTTATGCATGCTTACGCTGTTCGCCTTCGCCATCAACGTTGTCGATACAACGTCCACATAACTCAGAGTGTTCACTATGACTGCCCACATCTTCACGATGGTGCCAGCAACGCACGCACTTCTCATGTTCCGAGGCCGCGGTAACGATCCACATCTCATCATTCGAGCTTAAGGTGACGTGAGCCCCACTGGCAGGTGGTGTTTCAACCTTATGGATGCGAGCGTACGATGTAATTAAAACAAAGCGTAACTCGTCTTCCAGCTTCGCCAGCTTGCTGTACAACTCACTGCCACAATACAGATCCACCTCGGCATCCAGGGAAGACCCTATGCCACCGGCAGTACGTAGCGCTTCCAGCTCTTTGGCCACCGCTTGACGCACCTCTAGTACCTGCTGCCAGAAGGCCAGGCCCATTTCAGACTCGGAAGGAATCACCGGGAACTCATACCAGGTTTCCATGTGTACCGACTCACCATGCTCACCGGGAATGTGCTGCCAGATCTCTTCAGCGGTAAAACTGGTGATCGGTGCCAACCAGCGCACCATCGCCTCAATCACATGATACAGCGCCGTCTGTGCTGAACGACGCGCCAGAGAATCAGCCTGCGTGGTGTACTGGCGATCCTTGATCACGTCCAGGTAGAAACCGCCCATGTCCACCGAACAGAAATTGTGTACCTTCTGGTAGATGTGGTGGAATTCATACTGATTGTAGGCCTCTATCACCTCTTCCTGTAACTGCCAGGCGCGCTCTACCGCCCAGCGATCCAGCGGCAACATATCCTTCATATCGATCATGTGTTGAGCTGGCTCAAAGCCGGCCATATTGGATAGAAGGAAACGCGAGGTGTTACGAATACGGCGATAGGAATCGGCGATGCGCTTAAAGAACTCATCAGAGACGGTCATCTCACCACGGTAGTCGGTAGCCGCCACCCACAGGCGCAGTATGTCGGCACCCATGGAGTTCATCACCTTTTGTGGCTCAACGGTATTGCCGATGGACTTGGACATCTTCTGTCCCTTGGCATCAACAGTAAAGCCATGGGTCAAAGCCGCTTTATAAGGCGCCACACCATGCATGGCGATAGAGGTCAGCAACGAGGACTGGAACCAACCGCGATGTTGATCAGAACCCTCGAGATAGAGATCGGCAGCCGGGAAGTCTTTAATGCCTTCGCGTGACTCCAGCACCGCGTTATGAGTGACCCCCGAATCAAACCAGACATCCAGGGTATCGGTCACCTTGCGATACTGATCCGCCTCGGCCCCCAGCAGCTCTTTGGCATCCAGCTCAAACCAGGCATCTATGCCCTGCTCTTCTACACGCCTGGCCACTTCTTCGATAAGGCGCGGTGTCTCTGAGTGTAGCTCCTCGGTCTCGCGGTGCACAAACAAAGCAATCGGCACACCCCACGTGCGCTGACGCGAGATACACCAGTCGGGGCGACCGGAAACCATGTTTTCGATGCGCTGTTGTCCCCACTCGGGCAGCCACTGGGTATTCTTGATGGCGCTCATCGCCTTCTCACGCAAGCCGGCCTGGTCCATGGAGATAAACCACTGCGGTGTCGCACGGAATATAATCGGCGTCTTGTGGCGCCAGCAATGTGGGTAGCTATGACGGAAGGCTTCGTGATGCACCAACTTGTTATTGGTCTTTAACACCTCGATCACATGATCATTGGCCTTGAATACATGTTCACCGGCAAAGATTTCGGTGGAAGGCAGGTACTTGCCATCATCACCGACGGGATTCTCCACCTTCAGGCCATAGCGTGAACCGACGACATAGTCGTCCTGACCGTGGCCGGGGGCGGTATGCACACAACCGGTACCGGCATCGGTGGTCACATGTTCACCGCATATGATTGGCACTTCGCGCTCATAGAATGGATGCGCCAATTTCAGCCCATCCAGATCCTTACCCTTGGCATAGGCAACGATCTTGTAATCCTCTACCTCATAACGGGCCATGATGTCTTTCAGCATGGCGTCGGCCAGAACCAATCGCTCGGGACCATGCTCGGCGACACCGTCACACTGCACGACGACATAATCCAGCTCGGCGTTTAACGCCACTGCCTGGTTGGCAGGCAGGGTCCAGGGTGTGGTGGTCCAGATCACGGCAGAGATCGGCCCTTCACCGGTATGACCTTCGACCTTGTGACAACGATCAAACAGGGCGGCATCGTCCAACACCTCGAAACGTACATCGATGGCGGGGGAGGTCTTATCCTCGTATTCCACTTCGGCCTCGGCCAGCGCCGAGCCACAATCGGTACACCAGTGCACCGGCTTGGCCCCCTTGTGCAAGTGGCCCTTATCGATGATACGTCCCAGCGAACGGATAATGTCCGCCTCGAACTGGAAATTCATCGTTAGGTAAGGATTGTCCCAGTCACCGATCACACCCAGACGTTTAAAGTCTTCACGCTGACCATCCACCTGCTTGGTGGCATAATCGCGACAGGCCTTGCGGAACTCAGAGGCAGTTACCTTGTGGCCAGCCTTGCCTACCTTCTTCTCCACCTTCAGTTCGATGGGCAGGCCGTGACAATCCCAACCGGGGATGTAAGGCGCATCTTTGCCGTTCATCGACTGCGACTTAACGATAATATCCTTCAGTACTTTGTTCACCGCATGGCCGATGTGGATGTCACCGTTTGCATAAGGAGGGCCGTCATGCAGAATGAACTGCTCCTGTCCCTTTCTTGTCTCACGCAACTTGCCGTATAGATCCATCTCCTGCCACTTCTTCAAGGTTTCCGGCTCACGATTGGGCAGGTTGCCACGCATCGGGAACTCGGTCTCAGGCAGATTGAGGGTATGTTTGTAATCGGCCACTTTGCTCTATTCCTTATCTACTGTCTTGCCACTCATTCAGTGACTATCAAAATGAAAAAAATCTTTTGCTTGTTGTGCATCGGCGTCAATTTGAGCCTTCAGGGCATCAAACGATTCAAAGCGCTGCTCATCACGGAGCTTCTTGCGAAACTCCACCTGTACATGACGACCCTAAATATCATCATTAAAATCGAACAGGTGCACTTCCAGCTGCGCCCGG
>JABURU010000117.1 GCA_014762485.1 Gammaproteobacteria bacterium
GTGATATCGGTGTGCTGATAGATCGCCACATGCAAACCAACCTGAAGCATATTTACGCCGCTGGTGATGTGGCACAGGGCTATGACTTCTCGACGGAGCAACAGGATGTGCACGCGATACAACCGACCGCTACCGAGCATGGTCGCATTGCGGCAATGAACATGGCTGGAATCGAGGTTGAATACCAGGGCAGTCTATCGATGAACGTGCTGGATAGCATAGGCCTGATTTCTACCTCGATGGGCCACTGGATGGGGGTGGAAGGCGGGGATGCCTGTGAGCAAATCGATGAAGCCGGGCATAAATATTTACGTCTGGAGTTCAAAGATGACGTTTTGGTGGGTGCCACGGCATTGGGTCTGACCCAACATGTCGGTATACTGCGAGGCATGATTCAAAGTCAGCAACCTCTGGGTGAGTGGAAGCAGCGTCTGGTGGATGATCCCAGCCGTATTGCCGAGGCCTACATAGGCGCAACCCAGGCAGTGGTGTAAATGATAGAAGTTGAATTCAAGCTATTTGCCAGTCTTAGTCATTACTTGCCCCCCACTAAAACTCGCAATATTGTGATGATCAAGGTGGAGGAGGGGACGACTCCGCAGGATGTGATTAATCAGCACGCCATACCGATGAAGGATGTGCACCTGGTGCTGGTGAATGGTGTCTATATCTATCATGAAGAGCTGGGCCAGCATACTCTGAATCATGGAGATGCCCTGGCAATCTGGCCCCCTGTAGCGGGAGGTTAGGGGTCTATGTCGACAACTGTTTTTACTTACGAGATGGGCATCTCTCATCACGACCTTCACCGAATCTTGCCGCATGCTGCACAGCATCGTGACTACGATATCCTTATCGATGAAGGTCGTATCCATATCCATGAAGAAGATAAGACGGTGGTGATCGTTTATGGACCGGAACGCAAGCACCAAATCGCCTTGCTCTGGACCCATATGATCGACATCGAGTTTCACTATCATGGCTATGACGAAGACGAGGCCAAGGCCTATCACGATCACATAATGCGCTGCTACCAACGCGGTGGCGGTTGATGGAGAGCAATATGAGCCATCTATTTACGCCCCTGACATTAAGGGGCGTTACTTTTTCCAACCGTATATTTATGGCACCGATGTGCCAGTATTCCGCCAAAGACGGCTTGCCTAATGATTGGCACCGAACGCATTATGCGACTCGTGCCATAGGTGGTGTGGGCTCGATCATACTGGAAGCGACGGCAGTCACACCGGAAGGTCGCATCACGGCGCATGATCTGGGGCTGTGGAATGACCAGCAAACCGAGGCGATGAAACCACTGGTGGATAACATGGTGGCCAACGGTGTGGTGCCCGGTATCCAGCTGGCTCATGCCGGTAGAAAGGGTGACAGTGATGTCCCCTGGCGTGGTGGTAAAGGCATGTTTTCTTCTGACTGGAAGCTTTTAGCCCCAAGTGCTATCGCGTTTGATGAAAATCATGAAACTCCGGTTGAAATGAGCTCAGATGATATGGATGCCGTTGAGCAGGCCTTTGTCGATGCCGCTAAGCGTAGCTTGCAGGCAGGCTTCAAGGTGGTGGAGTTGCACATGGCCCACGGCTACCTGCTACATCAGTTCCTCTCACCGTTAAGCAACCAGCGCAGTGATGAATATGGTGGCAGCCTGGAAAATCGTATGCGTTACCCGTTACGCATCACAAAAGCGGTGCGTGAGGTTTGGCCAGATGATCTGCCCTTATTTGTGCGTCTTTCGGCGACGGATTGGGCGGAAGATGCCTGGGATCTGGAGCAGTCGATAGTTTTGTGCCGTGAGTTAAAGGCAATGGGTGTCGATTTAATCGATGTATCCAGTGGTGGCCTGGTGGGGAATGTAAAGATACCGTTGCATCCAGGTTATCAGGTGCCGTTTGCTGATGAGATCAAGCGTCAGGTTGAAATGCCAACCGGTAGTGTTGGTTTGATTACTGAGGTGATTCAGGCCGAGCAGATAGTGGCTACCGGACAGGCGGATAGTATCTTCCTGGCAAGAGAACTGCTACGTAATCCCTATTGGCCTCAATTGGCGGCAAAACAGCTGGGCGCTGACATTTCCTGGCCCCCACAATACGAAAGGGCTCCATTTTAGGAGCCCTTCGGTTTTTCGTTCGGTGATGCGATATATAATCGCTATTCAAGGGTTAGGCGGCGGCCTGCTCCTGTAAGCGATGATAGATTAAACCGTTTTTTAACATGATTTCATCAGATTTCAATTGCTGTAATGGACACCATCCGTCATCGTCGCACTCTGCCATACGGCTGAATTCATAATTGATACCATTTCTTTCTACAACTTTATAAATAGGTTGACCGACTACATGACCAACGATTGCAGTACTAACATTTTTCTGCATGACTCTCTCCGAACGAACTGTTTGCCTATAAGGGTATTATCGACAAAAGAATTCTATTCTTAAAGAGATATATGTGAACTATTACCCGATTTTACAAACTTTTTATTTCAGTTCATGCAATGTTGAGAGTTTGTTATCTCATTGGTAATTCAATGTGGAAAATTGTGCCCTCGTTTTCCTCGCTCTCAAACCAGACTTTCCCTTTCATCGCTTCAATTAGTGCCTTGGTAACGGTTAGACCGATACCGGTTCCCTGGTGATCATATTCACGCCCTAACATGTCAAAAGGATTAAACACCCTGGACTGAGCCTCCCTGGGAATGCCCAGACCACTGTCGGCAATTGAAATACGTAGCATATTCGATGCAAGGGACTGAGCTGAAATATCGATGGTACCGTTATTATGGTTATATTTAACCGCATTTGACAGAATATTGAGCAGAGCCTGCTTTAGACGAACCGGGTCGCACATCAAAATGTAAGCCGGTTTATCATCGATATGCAGGGAAATGTTAATGTGCTTCTCATTGGCCAGTGGGGCGATTAATTTACAGCTGGATTCTAGTGCATCGTGCAAAGCGATGGGTTCTGCCTGTAACTCAAGGTTGCCAGATTCAATCCTACTCAAATCGAGAATTTCATTAATTAAATATAGCAGATGCTCGCTGGCGGTATGAATTTCTGAAACATAGTCCTTATGTATCTCATTTAGCTCATCCATCGCTAATAATTGTGTGAAACCCATAATCGCGTTCATAGGGGTGCGCAATTCATGACTGACACGTGACAAAAAGTGAGATTTTGCCAGGTTGGCCTGTTCCGCTGCTTCTTTCGCACCCTGTAGCTCCTGGGTGCGTTCGAAAACCTTTTTTTCCAGATTCTGATTGAGCTCTTTGATTTGCTCATTTGCCAGGTAGATATCCGTGTTATCCGTAGTCTCGACTATGATTGAGTCATAATTACCATGAATGCTGATAATTGGACGCACTGATAAGTCGAGATAAAGAGAGTTTTCATTAAATGGAATATTCCAGCCATGTTGAACATATCCTTCGGGCTGCAGGTTAATAATAATATCTCTCATCCTTTCTGAAGTACTTTCTGACTGGTTAAATGGTGAAATGGACCAGAATAGCTGGCCAACGAGATGCTTTTTATCTTCATCGGTGAATTGAATAGCCGGGTTATTTATGTCAAGAATAAAGCCGGCAGGGGAAATTATATAGGTGCTTTGAAATGACTCCTGAAATATGGTTTTAAAGCGTTTTTCTGATATATAACTGTTTTTTTCTATTTTCACGTTATTGGAATAGCGAATCAGGGTTTGTATCAGGTTTTCTGGTTCCAGCGGTTTGTATAAATAATCATCAGCACCTTTTTTTAATGCATCAATTGTATATTGACTATCTCGAAATGCGGTCATCATGATGCATTTAATATAAGGTTCCAATTTCTTTAAATCAGGTACCAAATCAAGTCCGATATCCTGGCCGATTTTTATATCAAGCAAGGCTATATCAGGGTGGAATGAACGCATTAACTCTTTTGCTGATTTGATATCAGATACAGCCTGAATCTGGAATTCATCAGATTCCAGCTCAATGATATCTCGCAATGAATCAAGAATATCAATATCATCATCGACTATCATTAAACGGGTAATATCATTAGTCTTGTCTTGATATGCCTGTTCGAACATTATATATACCTAACTTTGAATTTCGTTACGTAAAGAATCAATCACCCCAATGACTTCGTCAGGGCTAAATGGTTTCAAGATACAGCCACAGATTTCAAAGTCACGTAATGGTGACTTATCATTTTCTCGCTGAATGAGAATAGTAAATCGATTAATATTATGAGTTATATGTAGCTGGTAAATTAATAATATATCTTCCATTATAGTTTTGTTGGTATTGAGGATTATATGCGTAATTTCAGGATATGCCTGGTTCAGATTATTGTTCTCTATAAGCACATCGGCTGGACTAAATAGCGTGCTAGAGTTACGGATTAGGCTATTGGTATCATTACATATGATGATGTGTGAAAATGACTCACTATCAGGGCAACCTTCGAAAATCGTATCAGGGTTATGGGTAATTACGATTTGTCCGGGTTTGAACAGGTATTCAAGGATCTGTTCCATACGGTAGGCCGTCATAATGATGACCTTACCATGTCGTTGATGTTGTTTATGTTCAATAAACACATCAAACCCATTCCCATCAGGAAGCTTTCCATCTAACAGGATTATGTCGTATGTATTGTTCATAATTTTTATGATGGAAGATTGTACATCATGTGCAACATCTACTTCATGATCCTCATCTGCAAGAATTATCGCCAGACTATCCGCCAGGTCAACATTGTCATCGGTTATCAGTATTCTCATGATTACGTATGCTCAATTATTCTGGATGTTGGTAACCACATAATCATCTTTGTACCATTATCTTGGTCTGAAATAACTTCAATATCCCCCTGATGTTGTTGCAGAATTTGTTTCACAGTAGGTAGTCCCAAACCAACACCAAAACCTTTTGTGCTAAACAATGGTTCGAAGATTCTGTGCAAGGTTGTTTTGTCAATACCAGGTCCGTTATCCTGGACTATGATCTCGATTCTGTTATTTTTCTTGCGTGTTGAAACTTGTAAGTTTAAATCAACTGATGAGACGAGTGCTTCATCTTGCATAGCTTGACAGGCATTATCGATAACGTTTATTACGCATCGTCTTAGTCGTTCAGAGTCATAATGTACGACGATATTATTAAGCTGGTAGTTTGTTTGTACAGTGATGTTTTTAGGTATATTCTGTTCTTTAATGATGCCATCTAGCCAGTTGTCCAAGTTAATGCTTTTTTCATCCAGTACGGTAATACGGGTAAAGTCTAATAATTCATCAACAATATGGTCGCAACGCTTTATGTTTCTCTCAACACGTTCTATAGCGTTCATTAATTTTTCATCTGACTGATCAATTTTTTTCTTTAATACATACATAGAAGGACGCATGGCTCCAAGGGGATTACGTAACTCATGACTTACAGTTGCAGTTAGTTGGCCCAAAGTTGCTAGTCGTTCCTTTTTAACTAATTCATCTTGTGCCGCGTTTAGCTCTTTTGTGCGTTCGTTAACCAGTTCTTCCAGGTGCTCATGATGTGCTTCAAGTTCAATTTCAATTTTCTTACGTTCGGTAATGTCATGAACGGTACCGATCATTCTTATAGGTTCATTTGTATTGTTTCGGTATACCTTGCCATTTTCCTGGACTGTACGGATTTCACCATCCGGTCTTATTACACGATGTTCTATTGAGTAAGGTGTATCAGGTTCGGATACAGTGGCATTAACGGCATTGGTGACGTTATCCCTGTCATCTGGATGAATGGTGTCCAAAAACGCTTCATAGGTCGCCCCAAAGGCCTGGGGGCGCTGACCGAAGATTCGATAAATTTCATCAGTCCAGCGCAAGTCGCCGGTTAAAATATCCCAGTCCCAACTTCCTATATGGGCAATGGCTTCCGCTTTTGCATAGGTTTCTTCGCTCCTCTTTAAAGCGGCCTGGGTTTCCTTCTGGTCAGTGATATCGATAAATGATGCCATCAGGCATAGTGGGTAGCCTTCTTTGTCTGGTGTAATGTTTGCTGAAAGATGAGTTGTAAATACAGAACCATCTTTCCGTCTGGCATCCATTTCTGTAGAGCATGAACCTTCATTCATTATATTATTAATCGTGCTTTGTGCCTTTTCAGTGGATAGCCAAAAATCGGTTACTGGACGATTGATTAACTCATCAATGGAATCATATCTCCACATACTTACAATAGACTTGTTTACATAAAAAATTACGCCATTTAAGTCCGCCATGACAATGCCTCCATGTGAGGTTTCTATGGCGGCGCTTTTGATTATCGATTCAGACTGTTGTTTGCGTCTTTCACTGATATTCATAAAGCTGACAACACTTCCTTGATGTTCTCCAGAAATGATTAATGGAACTGTCCAATATTCAACATCAAATGATGTATTGTCTGAACGCCAGAAAACATCGTCATC
>JABURU010000135.1 GCA_014762485.1 Gammaproteobacteria bacterium
TTGTGGAGTGTTTAGTGCCAGCGTCTGTATCCCCTGAGACAGGCTAACTGAGGCGGAAATATCAGCCGACATATCCATGCCAAAGCTCACCACCTTGCGTTTCGAATTCAGACTGCGCCAATAATCGGCATAATCATCGTCGGCATTAATGACCGCAATACCATCATCCACCAGGCCAGCATAAATCTCTCCCTTGGCACGAGAGACTCCTTCAATGCTGCCAAAGCCCTCCAGGTGTGCACTACCCGCATTGGTAATCACGGCCACGGTCGGTTTTGCCAACTGAGTCAGGTAATCGATCTCACCGTGATGATTTGCCCCCATCTCGATCACCGCGGCTCGATGCTGTTGGTTAATACGAAACAGGGTCAGCGGCATACCGATGTCATTATTGAAGTTACCGGCTGTCGCCAGCACATCACCGGCCTGTCTCAGAATGCTGGCAGTCATCTCTTTCACTGTGGTCTTTCCGTTACTACCGGTAATCGCCACCAGGGGAATATCAAATTTTTCACGCCAGGAGGCCGCTAGCTGGCCCAAACCCAGACGTGTATCTCCCACAACCAGTTGAGATAATGAACTCTCGCTCGAGGCATCCACCATGGCGGCCACCGCCCCTTTTTCCTGTGCCTGGGAGAGGAACTGGTGACCATCAAAATTCTCACCACGCAGGGCAACAAACAGCTGTCCCGGCTCAATGGAGCGGGTATCCGTGCTGACACCTGTGAAGGTGATATCTTCACCTACCAGTTGTGCATCGATAACCTTGGCTGCCTGTGACAGACTCATCATCACTCCAGCGGGCATCAGCCCTGCTCTCCCATTTTACTTAAGGCCAGTTGTGCCTCTTCCCGATCATCAAAATGAAGCATCTGTCCATTTATGATCTGATAATCTTCATGCCCCTTACCGGCGACTAACACCACATCCCCCTTGTTAGCAGAGCGAATGGCCTGCTGTATGGCCACATGGCGATCCATCTCTATTACCGCCTTAGCGGGGTTATTCAAACCTGACTTAATCGCATTGATGATGGATTCGGGTGATTCCCCACGCGGATTATCATTGGTAATCACCACGGTGTCTGCGTACTGTTCAGCAATCGCTGCCATTTGCGGACGCTTCCCCTGATCACGCTCACCACCACAGCCAAACACACAGACCAACGAGCCACGGACATAATCACGCAGGGAACTCAAAACCTGCTGCAACGCATCTGGTGTATGGGCATAATCCACCACCACCAGGGGAAGCTCTCCTCCACCGAAGCGCTCCATCCGGCCTGCAACCGCGGTTAATCTACTCATGCGGCTGAGTGCCTCAGTAAAGGCCACCCCCTGAACGAGTAGCGTTGCCAGTACCGCCAGGGCATTACTGATATTGAACCGACCTAGAAGAGTGGTCTTGAAACTGCCCTGCCCCCAACTGGAGTCCACATCCACGATGACTTGCTCACTACTGGTCACGACCTTAATCGCTCGTAGTTGCCTGTATGAGGTTTCTACGTATTCAGGTGACAGGCTATACCCTACGATCTCAACATCAGGCGACATATGCTCGATAAGCACCTGGCTGTATGGATCATCCAGGTTCAATACCGCGTGTTTTAAACCCGGCCACCTGAACAGCTCCGCCTTGGCCGCGGCATAACTTTCCATATCACCGTGATAATCGAGATGATCACGGCTTAAATTGGTAAATACCGTCGTATCGAAGCGCACCCCACTGACACGACCCTGATCCAGCCCATGCGAAGAAACCTCCATTGCGACATACTCGGCTTCCTGCTGCTGTAAATCAGCCAAAATAGCCTGCAGCGAAATGGCATCTGGAGTGGTATGGGTGGCCGTTGTTTCTTTTCCAAGGATGCCGTTGCCCAAAGTGCCAATCACCGCGCTGTTATGATCATCGCTCATAGCCTGAGCCAGGTAACGGCTTACCGAAGTTTTACCATTGGTACCGGTAATGCCTACTACAGTCATACCTGATGATGGTTCCCCATAGAAACGGGCAGCGAGGCCGCCTAGCCGCTGACGCAGGCCGGAGAGCTCGATAATCGGGATATCCAGATCGGCTAACTCGGAGATACCCGTATCGGCGATGATGGCCACCGCGCCATTTGCCTTCGCATCGGCAATATAGTCATGCCCTCTCCCATTACTTCCAGCTAAGGCACAAAACAGGCTACCGGCCCTAACCTGCCGACTATCCTGGGTCATATCCTCTATCCAGACATCCTCAGCGGGAGATATTTCGACCATACCTTGCAGCAAGGTTTTAAGTGACATACCGCTTGCTAGTGTCTCTGCAACCATCATGCAGAACCTCCCGGCGCACTTAAATCCACCATATTATCCAAATCATCCGGTGGTATATCCAGCAGCCGTAAAGCCCCACTCATCACTCGAGAAAATACCGGTGCCGCCACGCGTCCGCCGTAATACTCACCGCGACTGGGCTCATCTACCATTACCACCATCACCAGGCGAGGGTTACTGGCGGGAACCATGCCGGCAAATACGGCAAGATATTTATCTTCGGTATAGCCGCCTTCTGCAGAAGACTTTTTCACCGTGCCGGTTTTGCCTGCCACTCGGTAACCGGCTATACGTGCTCGTTTACCCGTACCCGCCGCTGTAACAACCCCCTGCATCATTTGGCGTACAGAGTGGATCGTTGAAAGTGAAAAGACAGGGTCACTGGCTTGTGCATCTGCCTGCTGGCGACTCATTTTCAGGAATGATACCGGGCGTAAACGACCATCATTCGCCAGGGTGGTATAGGCATGTGCCAGCTGTAACGGGGTTACCGACAGGCCATAGCCAAAGGACATAGTGGCCTGTTCAAACGGGCTCCAGCTAGCGTAATCACGTAACAAACCGTAAGACTCCCCGGGGAAGCCGCCACCGGTTGGCGCCCCGAAGCCTAGCAAAGCAAAGGTTTCCCAGAACTCACCGGGCTGTAGCGACAGGGCCAATAGACTCGCACCTACATTACTGGATTTTTGAATCACCGTGGACAGGTCAATTTGCCCATAGTCTCGAACATCCTTCACCACCTGGTCACCCAGTTTGTAAAAACCCGGTGAGGTATTGATTATTGAACTCTCGGTATGCCGTCCACTTTTCAGTGCCGCCGCAACAGTAAAGGGTTTTATCGTTGAGCCCGGCTCAAATACATCCGTCGCCGCACGGTTACGATACAGTGTACCGTGCAGCCCTGTACGATTATTGGGATTAAACGAAGGCTGATTAACCATCGCCAATACTTCAGAGGTACGCGCATCCAGCACCACAGCAGCACCAGAGCGGGCACCGTGAGCCTGAACCGCGGCTTTAAGTTCGCGATAGGTCAGATACTGAATTCGACGGTCAATGCTAAGCGTCAAATCCTTGCCTGGCTCTGGTGAGAGAATATGCTCTACGTCTTCGACAATATGTCCCAGACGATCTTTAATGACCTTCTTACTGCCTTTTTTCCCGGCCAACCAGTCATTAAAGGCCAGTTCAAGACCTTCCTGACCGTAATCATCGATGTTATTAAAACCAATGACATGGCCGGCTACTTCACCAGCGGGGTAGTAACGTCGATATTCACGTTGAAGATAAACACCTGCCATCTTCAACTTTTTCACCCTGGCAGCAATATCGGGATCCACACGACGCTTGATGTAGACAAACTCTTTATTTTCTTTGCCAGAGATGGCGTTAGTAATATCGCGCCGGCTAATCTCCAGGATGCGTGCCAGCTCAGGCCAGCGTGCCTGCTCTACCTTAAACTCCCGAGGATTAATCCACACAGAATCTACCGGAGTACTAACCGCCAATGGTTCACCATGTCGATCCGTAATCATGCCCCGATGGGCATTGAGGCTAACAGTACGTAAATGGCGGGCCGCGCCCTCTTCCTGCAAGAAATCTTTACTGAAGATATGTAAATCCAGGGCACGCGCCAGCAACAGCCCGACCACCAGCGTCATAATGGCTGTTATAAAATGAAGCCGTTTGCGATATACCATCACACCCTTTTGCTTCTTCATGGCCGTATTACCACTACCTCGTTAAAGTTTGGCTGACTCATCTTTAATCGCTGTCTGGCGATACCTTCTATCCTGGCGTGGGTCGCCCAGGTGCTTTGCTCCAGTTGCAGTCGACCCCAGTCCTGACTCAATATGTCTCGTTGATTCTGCAAAGCCTGTAACTCGATAAACAACACACGCTCCATATGATTGGTGTACACCACTCCGACCGCGCTAAACAGTACTGCGGCAAGCAGGGCGATAATGTGTACACTTTTTTCCACTAAGCCACCTTTTCAGCTATACGCATCACTGCACTGCGAGCGCGCGGATTCATCGAAATCTCTTCATCACTGGCAAAAACCGGTTTGCCAATCACCTTAAGTTTTGGCTGCTTGAGCTGATCCACTGTTACCGGCAAATCGGGTGGCAAATCATCCACCTTTACCTGGCTGCGAATAAAGCGTTTAACAATACGATCCTCCAGTGAGTGGAAGCTAATCACCACCAGGCGTCCGCCCGGTGCCAGCAAATCCACGACCTGTTCAAGACAGGCCTTTAAATCATCCAGCTCAGCATTGACCTGTATACGTATCGCCTGAAAGCTTCTTGTTGCCGGATCTTTGCCTTTTTCCTTTGTCTTGGCAGGAATCGCCTGAGATATCAGCTCTGCCAGCTGGGCCGTCGTCTCGATAGACTCTTCTTCACGCTTACTAACGATGGCTCGTGCTATACGCTTGGCAAAGCGTTCTTCGCCATACACCTTCAGCACCCAGCTAATATCTTTCTCTTCCGCCCTGGCCAGCCACTCGGCAGCACTCTCGCCACGCTCTGGATCCATCCGCATATCCAGAGGCCCTGACTGACGAAAACTAAAACCACGTTCTGGATCATCCAGCTGCGGGGATGACACTCCCAGATCCAGCAAAATGCCATTGACCTTACCTTCCAGGCCTCGCCGCTTGATCTCTGGTCCCATCGTCGCAAACGAGTCACGAATGATTTCAAAGCGCTGATCAGAGCCAAATATCTCTTCTGCCGTAGCGGTAGCCTGCGGGTCCTTATCAAAGGCTACCAGCCTGCCGTGCTCACCAAGCTGCTGCATCAGCAACTGGCTGTGACCACCACGGCCAAACGTGCCATCGACATACACACCACCGGCCTGCACACGCAGAGCCTCAACCGCCTCGTTTAGCAGCACCGTTGTATGTTGGTATTCACTCACTATCGGTACCTATAACGTAAAGGTTTCAAGCTCAGCAGAGAGCTCAAGTGCTTCAGCGCTGTCATCCGCCAACCATTCGTCGCGGCTGCTATTCCAGCGCTGCTCATCCCACAGCTCAAGCTTATTGCCCTGACCAATAAGGACGACATGTTTATCCAGGCCCGCGACATCTCGTAAAGGGGGGGGAACGAGAATACGGGCCTGAGAGTCCAATTCGACCTCAGTGGCATGACCAATCAGCATGCGCTGTAGCAATCTTGCGGATTTATTCAAATTAGGCAGGCGCGCCAGGCTGCGCTCGATATTTTCCCATTCAGGGAGGGGATAAATAAGCAGGCAGGGGTCACGGTTGGGATCCACCGTTACCACTAATTGATTATCACAATTGTCTGCCAATAGCTCACGGTAACGCGCAGGCACCGCCATACGGCCTTTGGCATCCAGATTTAGCGTGTTGACGCCACGGAACATCGTCCGTTTCCCCCCTGGTGGAAATTCCACAAACTTCCACAATGATCCACTTTTCTACACTATAGGTACCACTATCCTCCACTGTCAAGAAGTTTTACTATCACAAATGTTAATTTCTGCTTATTTCACAGTAGCTTAGGAAGGTGGGGAGTATAAGAAGCCATCCATTTCTCGGACAAATAACAGGGATAAATCAATAGCTTGCGAGACATACATCTAGTGAGATATGAAGTGAAAGAGTCGGCCGATAAGCCGGGTTCTGTCGTGGACAATCATTCATCTGGGATGCATGTCACCATGCACCTCAAGCGACCTACCCGGGAGCCATGTGGGCCACACGAGATGGCGAACCATCTGCTCCCCTATTTGGTCTTGCTCCAGGTGGGGTTTACCTAGCCGCGCCTGTTACCAGGCCACGCGGTGCGCTCTTACCGCACCATTTCACCCTTACCGGTTTGCGAACAAACCGGCGGTATCTTTCTGCTGCACTTTCCGTAGGCTTGCGCCCCCCAGCCGTTAGCTGGCACCCTGCCCGGTGGAGCCCGGACTTTCCTCTGTATTGCTACAGCGATTGCCTGGCCGACTCTTTCGGGGGCGTATTCTACTCTTCTCCCCGCTGCAGGGACACCGCATATTGATAGATGGCATTCTTTTTCAGTCCAGTCAGCTTGACCGCCAGTGCGACGGATTGCTTCAAAGGCAATTCTGCCAGTAATGTGGCAACA
>JABURU010000196.1 GCA_014762485.1 Gammaproteobacteria bacterium
AGGTTCTATTTCTTTGGCCCGGAAACAAACAAGGGAAGAAAAATACTCGGCGATGCGCAGTTCCAGTTTTTAGAAGAGAAGTTTCAGCACGATCTGCCATACACGATTCTTTGCTCGGGTCTGACCTTTCGCGGTGGTAATGAAAACTGGTCACACTTCCCCAATGATTTTCAACGCCTGAGTAACTTGTTAAAGAGCAAAGATAATGTTCTGTTTCTCGCCGGTGATATCCATAAAAACAAGTTCTACCCGCCCAGTCATGCACGTCCCTGTTATGAGATCATCTCATCTGGCCTGGCCGTGAACTATTTGGGCTTGCCATTTGAATTTGATAACAAGCACAACTGGGGCATGCTGGAAATCGATGAGCAGGGTATTGATGTATGTCTTGTCGATAAAAAAGGACGCAGACATGCCAGGCGACATAGAATTGATGCCGTAAACTAGAATGTAGCGATTACTAGCCTTAATATTCCATTACTGTGAATTTATAAAAAATTTACTTTATATTTATAATACTTACCAATAGAGGAAAACAGGAAGTTTCTGCATGATCAGTCTTCCAAAGGTATTTATTGATGATCATGGTATTTTTAATGAGTATCATTATGATACGTACATCAGTCAGTCTTGTGCGATGTTTGTCGCGAAGGCCCGAAATGAATTATCCAGGATAAAGCGTCCGCTATTAGTCGAGTTTGAACATCTCACTGGTTTTCAGGAAGAGACACGGACCATGCCGTTGGAAGTCGTCCTCAAATCGGTTAACTCGCTTGCCTGTTGTGTCGATCCCAATACTGAGGAAGGTAACTCGACCAGGAACGTCATTGATCGCTATTTTAATCTCACCCAGTGGCCCATCCCGGTGCAGGTTTTTCATGATCGGGATGAGGCAATTGACTGGTTAAGGCAGTACTTGCCTTAGCGATTTTATAATTTTCATAATTCGGTAGTGATGCTCTGCCGATTTTCCTCGTTTACTCAGTATATTTGATACCAAGCATAGACGTTCAGTGTTACACTGCCGTGTTCCTTATTTTCACCCACATTCCCCCTTAGACCAACTGGTTAGCAGATACCCGCTATGATTAAATTTTATGAAGCCATTGCCAGCAAATTCGAGAACTACGCACTCCATCTAAAGGTGATTTCCAGCCTGTTTTTGCTCGCCTTGCTGACAGGTGGCTTTACCTATTTTGAGCTCTGGGCATCCTTTTTACTTACCCTCCTGATGTTATGGTCAGGCTGGCTGTCGCTGATCGTATTTTTATTTAGTACTGTTGATACTCAGGATCAACCCAATATGAACCAACTCAGGCCTGATGTCTGGCGTAATCCAGCCAAGGTTATCTTCTTAACCTTTTACGGGTTTGTATTAATATTATTCACGATAAAGTTCGTCTCGGTTGTGTTGAAGTAACGGAAATGAAAGGAATCGCTCAATCATGTCAGAACGTCGCCAAAACGATCCACTACACGGCATCACGCTAGAGATGATGGTCACTCAACTTGTGGAGACATACGGCTGGGATGAGCTAGGTCGCCAGGTCAAGATAAACTGTTTTATAAAAGATCCAAGTATTAAATCCAGCTTGAAATTTCTACGCAAAACCCCCTGGGCAAGAGATAAAGTTGAAGCACTCTATCTTCGCAGCAAGCCATGAGCGACGAACTCAAATATCCGCAGTCCTATCACCCATTCATCACTCAGCCTTACATCACCATATCCTGTATATGCCTGTGCCTGGAACAAACGACCCGCCTTATTTAGCGCTGACATGGCATGGTAGTGGCAAACAGGGCACCGGGCTTGAGTTTGACGAGAGAAACCGGAAGAGCATAGACTTTTCCAGAAAGGGTGCTAGACAATAGTATGAACAGAACTGGTTTTACATAGAGTTTCACACTCTACTCCAACGATCATGACATATTCAATATAGAACATATTTCTATTACCCCATTGATTTATGTCAAGAAAGATTTTTTCTAAATTGCGCAGACTAGACCGTTACTATTCTTTGTTATGGTTATACTGATGAGTAAAAAAGAACACTGGGAGCAGATCTATACCGAGCGGAAACCTTCTCAGGTTAGCTGGTATCAGTCTGGCCCCTATCTTTCTCTTTCTCTGATCGAGCTCTCACATTTAAAACCAACGGATTCGATCATTGATGTCGGGGGCGGAGCCTCTACCCTGATTGATTCGCTATTATTAGGAGGGTATACAAATATTTCTGTACTCGATATCTCATCGCAATCTTTGGAGCACGCTAAAAAGCGTCTTGGCGATCAGGCCAGGCAGGTGAAGTGGCTGGTTTCTGACATTACGGAATTTACGCCGGAAGAAAGTTATTTGCTATGGCACGACCGTGCCGTATTTCATTTTTTAACCGATGCAGAAGATCGGAAAAAGTATATCAATACGATGCGCCAATCTGTTCCAGCTGGAGGGCATATCATCATTGCGGCCTTTTCTATAGGTGGCCCGGAAAAATGCAGTGGACTGGAGATTGTGCAATACGATGCGGATAAACTGAAGAATGAATTTGGGAATAAGTTTAAATTACTGAAAACCATTAATGAAACACACATTACACCCAATAACGCGGAACAGAATTTCACCTATTATCATTTCTTACGCCTGTGATTAGATGAAGCCAGCAAGCCCTCTATTACGGCATTCCATCCTTCGGCGATATTTTCCAGATTATAACCACCACCGCCTAAAGCAAGCACTCGTCCATCAGCAACTTGTTTTGCCAGCTGGCCACATCGTTCAGCAACATGCCGGTGAAAATGTTGACTCAGACGTAAGTGTGTAATGGGATCGCCGGCGATACTGTCAGCGCCACATTGCAAGATAATAAACTCCGGCTGACTGTCGAGTAAAAATGCCTCGGCTGCAGGCCATAGTGTTAACGCCAGTTCATCATCGGCACCTATAGGCAAGGGAATATTTAACTTACGACCCTCGGCTCGCCCTTTCCCAGTTTCGCCAGCGGCACCGGTTCCCGGGTACATATAATCACCATGGAAGTCTATTATGGTGACAACAGGATCATACTCAAATTCATAAAACACGCCATCACCATGATGGGCATCAATGTCGACATAGGCGATACGTTGTAAGTTATATTTTGCTTTTAGGTATTCGATGGCAACACCGCAATCGTTAAACACACAAAACCCGGCGGCATGATCACGCCTTGCATGGTGTAGTCCCGCTATGGGCACAAAGGCTTTATTACACTTACCTTGCATAATGACATCAATGGCTTTTAATGTTGTGCCCACAACCGTGGCCGCTGCCTGATAGATACCTTTTACTACCGGTGTGTCACCCTGATCGAAATAACCGACACCATGCTCCGAGCGTTGCCTCACCTGCTGGATATAATCTGTTGTATGGAACAGCGCAAGTTGCTCCTGCTTCACTGAGCCAGGAGTGAATATCCGAGTCATCTTATCCAGACCTCGCTGTTTAAACCCGGTCATAAATGCCGTATATCGTTTATCGCCAAACGGATGATCTGGACCAAAATGATATTCCGCTAATGATTCACCGAGGAAAACACCGACACACTCTTTTTCCATGATGTGGATTCGCTTTAATTTAATCGTTAATGCTTATATTCTAGCCATTAAACACCGGGATACTGTTGAGGTAATAAGTGCGCATATTGAAACCACGGTTAGTGATACTGCTTCTATTTATCACGGGTTGCTCAACGAGCCCGGTCGATCCAGCCCACCTCTCTGGACACTTTTTCAAATACGAAGTAGCCGTTGATAGTCAAACCGCCTATCATCGTATACTTGATCGAGCCAAAGCCTGTTATTTCTTAACGTTTTATCAATACGATGGTAACTACAATAAAGGTGTAGGCCTGGTTACTATTTCTGAGAAAAGACGTTCAAAGAATGATCCCATGCTACGCGTTCATATTCGTCCGCGAGGCTTATCCAGTATCATTACCAGCTATTATCACCCGGAATGGAAACAACAGGCTCTCATGACTCACCGCTGGGCCGCCGCAACGAATAATGCCTGTCAGTAACGGTTACTTGGCGATTTCATTATAGTGGCTGGATGTATGTTCCTGATTACCAAGACAGGCATCTATGTCACCCTTTTCCAGGGTTTCCCTGTCTTCCAGTAAGCGGATCATATTTTCCATTTGCGGTTTGTGCTGAAACATAAGCTGCTCAGCGGCCGTTTCTGCATCCGATAGTAGACTTCTAACCGCATTGTCCACCGCCTTGGCCGATGACTCACTAAAGCGACGAGGTTGCGCTATCTCACGACCCAGAAAGGGATGTTCTTCTGACTCACGTAAATCTACCGGGCCGATTTCTTCTGACATACCCCAGCGCGCAACCATCGCCCGTGCCAACTGGGTTGCCTGATGTATATCGTCATCCGCACCAGAACTGACATCGCCGAGGAATATTTTTTCCGCGACGCGTCCGCCCATCATCACCACCAGGCGATCTTTTAAATATGGTTCGGGTAAGGTGTGGCGCTCTTCATGCGGAAGCTGTTGTGTTACTCCCAGCGCACTTCCCCGGGGAATAATGCTGACCTTGTATAAGGGATCCGCATGGGGCAGGTAATACGCCAGTAAGGTATGACCCGCTTCATGCACGGCCAGACGATGGCGCTCTTCCTGCTGGATGGCCATGGTGCGCACGGTGCCCAGTAGCAGGCGATCACGCATCTCATCGAAGTCCTGCATGGTCACTTCATTACGCTGATACCTGACGGCATTTATCGCCGCTTCGTTACAGAGATTCTTTATATCGGCACCGGAAAACCCCGGGGTGCCTGATGCTATCTTTTCCATATCCACATCTCTGGCCAGCGGCAGTTTTTTACTGTGCACCTTAAGTATCGCCAGGCGAGCCTTTTGATCCGGCAGGTCGAGTGTGATGTGACGGTCAAATCGACCGGGTCTTAACAGGGCAGGATCCAGGACATCGGGGCGATTGGTGGCAGCAACCACAATGATCGCTTCATGACCACTAAAGCCATCCATCTCCGCCAGGATCTGATTGAGGGTTTGTTCCCGCTCATCATTACCACCACCTAGCCCGGTACCACGTACACGTCCGACGCTATCCAGCTCGTCAATAAAGATGATGCACGGTGCACGCTTCTTCGCCTCTTCAAACATCTTGCGAACACGGGAGGCCCCCACCCCGACAAAGACCTCGATAAACTCCGAGCCCGAGATGGAAAAGAAGGGTACCCCGGCTTCACCCGCCAACGCCTTGGCCATCAACGTCTTGCCGGTACCAGGAGCTCCCATTAACAACACTCCCTTGGGGACCTCGGCACCGAGCCGGGTATAGCGCTCGGGTGACTTCAGATATTCCACCAGTTCCTGCACTTCGCGCTTGGCATTGTCCTGGCCAGCCACATCCTCAAAGGTCACCTTGGGCATCTCCGCTTTACCTTTAAGCGGGGTTTCGAGGAATTTTCCCAGCTCGCCGCCACGCCCGAGTCCCGATGCATTTCGAGTCAGTCGCCGCATGAACCAGAAGTAGAATCCCAGTAACACTATCCACGGTAACAGACCCAGCAATAGACGTGTGCCACCGTCTTCCTGTGATGATGGTTTAACCTTCAGCTCAACCGCATGCCGCTTTATATCCGGTAACAAGGACTGGTCATTTAGTTCAGGTAACCAGGTTCGAAAGTGTCGTGCCGCTTCCCCGGCAGGCCCTATATTAGAAGCCGAGTTTAACTCGCCATCGACGCGCTGCCCGGTGAGTGTCAACTGAACGACGTCACCACGCTCCAGGAAGTAACGAAACTGGGAATAGGGAATATCGTACGTCGGCTCTTTGCTACCCGGCTGCCAGGCAAAGAAGGCATAGAATGCCAGGAGAAAAACAATCGCGGCTATCGCCGCCCAGTTAGGCTGGCGGTTACTGTTGTCTTGAGGTTGTGGCTCGCCCATTGGTTCGCTTCCTTACACCCGAGCTTTTCTAAACTATCCTGTATTTTCAGCAATTTATCCAGTTATGTTTTTAGCATGTCAATAAAGGCCTCGGCTACCGGGTGCTGCTGGTTCATACGGTTACGTGCAATCCACAGGGTTCGAGTCATTGAGACCCCTTCCACCTCGATACTCTTCAGACTGCCATCTTGCACCGCATCCATTACCGCGAACCTGGGGAGAAAGCTCATATGACGGCCTCGATGAAGGATATCGATGATCGCATCGGTCGATCCAACCTCCATCACCACATCCAGCCTGGTGAGCATCTCTTCATCCATGACCCTCTGGATATGCTCGCGTATCGCGGCATTTCGCTCGCGTAATACGAAGCTCAGTCTGCCCAGCTCATCCCTGCCGATCTTCGCCTCACCAGCCATAGGGTGCGCGGTACC
>JABURU010000282.1 GCA_014762485.1 Gammaproteobacteria bacterium
ACTTGTCTGATGGAATACCGATCAACTTGTTGCCTTTACCCTTGGCCATCACGGGCAAATCCGTGATCGGGAACACCAGCATTCGGCCAACATTGGTCACTGCCGCAACCCAGTCTGTCTCCATCGACGTGATAGGAACCGGGGCCAGTACTTTCGCGCCCTTTGGTACGGTCAAGGTAGCCTTACCTTTTTTGTTTTTGGCATAAAGGTCACCCAGCTTGGCAACGAAACCATAACCGGCATTGGTAGCCAGAACATAATGCTGCTCTGCATCGCCCAACATCACACCCTGGAATGTCGCACCATCAGGAGGGGTAACGCGTCCACTAAGTGGTTCACCATGGCTACGGGCTGATGGCAGGTTATGACTGGGGATCGAATAGGTGCGGCCCGTAGAGTCGATAAATACCGATGGCTGATTACTTTTGCCTTTGGCACTGGCTCGATACTCATCGCCAGATTTAAAGGTCAATGTGGAAGTATCTATATCATGACCCTTGGCCGAACGTATCCAGCCTTTTTCAGACAGGATCACGGTAACCGGTTCAGAGCTGATCAAAGCTGACTCATCCATCGCCTGCGCGGCCTCACGCTCAACCAGAGGCGAACGGCGCTTGTCGCCAAACTCTTTGGCATCGGCTTGTAGCTCTTTTTTGATCAAGGTCTTCATGCGCGTCTTGGAACCTAGAGTTTTCTCCAGGGTATCGCGCTCCTTGGCCAGCTCATCCTGCTCACCACGGATCTTCATCTCTTCCAGCTTGGCCAGGTGACGCAGCTTTAATTCCAGAATCGCTTCGGCCTGCTCATCAGACAGCTTGAAGCGTTTCATCAATACCTGCTTAGGCTTTTCCTCGGTACGGATGATCTTGATGACTTCATCAATATTCAGGTAAGCAATCAGTAAACCATCAAGGATATGCAGGCGGGCTAACACCTTGTCGAGACGGTGTTGCAAGCGACGACGTACCGTTTCGGTACGGTAGCTAAGCCACTCTTTGAGCATGTTGCGCAGGTTGCGCACACCGGGCTTACCGTTAATCCCGATCACGTTCATATTAACGCGGTAGTTGCGCTCCAGGTCGGTAGTCGCAAACAGGTGAGTCATCAACTGTTCTACATCAATGCGGTTGGAACGCGGTACGATCACCAGTCGGGTGGGGTTTTCATGATCGGACTCATCACGCAAGTCTGCCACCATCGGCAACTTTTTCGCCGTCATTTGTTGTGCGATCTGTTCCATGATCTTGGCACCAGATACCTGGTGTGGCAAGGCGGTAATTATGATGTCACCCGACTCTTTCTCATAACGGGCACGCATCTTGATACTGCCGTGCCCCGTCTCGTACATCTTAAGGATGTCATCACGTGCGGTAATGATCTCGGCATCTGTAGGATAATCAGGCGCCTTCACATACTCCATCAAGTCGGGCACTGTCGCCTTGGGGTTGTCCAGTAGATGCACACAGGCCCCAACCACCTCTTTTAGATTATGCGGTGGGATATCGGTAGCCATCCCCACGGCGATACCGGTCGTACCATTAAGCAGGATGTGCGGGACACGAGCAGGCAGCAGCGCCGGCTCTTTCATCGTGCCATCAAAATTAGGCACCCAGTCTACCGTTCCCTGTCCAACCTCGGATAGTAGTAACTCAGCAATCGGGGCCAGGCGCGCCTCGGTATAACGCATCGCGGCAAATGACTTGGGATCATCAGGTGCCCCCCAGTTCCCCTGGCCATCAACCAGCGGGTAACGATAAGAGAATGGCTGAGCCATCAGCACCATCGCCTCATAGCAGGCGGAGTCACCATGTGGATGGTATTTACCCAGCACGTCACCAACAGTACGCGCGGATTTTTTATACTTGGAACCGGCCTTTAATCCCAGTTCAGACATCGCGTAAATAATGCGACGCTGTACCGGCTTCAGACCATCGCCAACATGCGGAAGGGCACGATCGAGAATAACGTACATGGAGTAATCCAGGTAGGCCTTCTCGGTGAAGGTGCGCAACGGCATCTGTTCAATGCCGTCATAGCTGATTTCGTTATTGCCACTCATATGTGTTTTATCTTTCTATTTGGCTGCACTTATTTGGTGTAGAAAATACCGGGAATCCAGCTTTTGTGTATCTTCCTGGTCTTCTCATCCTGCGGCTCATTTTCATCAATAAAAGTAAATTCATTAAACGCCACGCGTATTACATCTTCATTATGCAAACGTGTGCGCTTTATTTCATTATCATTTAAAAAAGTACCGTTGGTACTGTCCAGATCTTCAAGAAAATAAGCATAGATTGCACGCTCTTCATCCAGTATTTCACGTCCAATACGGGCGTGTTGACTGCTTACCGACATATCATCAATGGTAATATCATTATCGATGCCACGACCAATCAGCACGTTATCCTTGTCCAGCGGTATTTTGTTGCTGGCCACTCCATTGTCCAGGTGTATTAACCACGCCATTGTTATACCTCTGCCAAATCGCCTTTGCTTTCCAGCCACTCGCGTCGTTCAGACGCACGCTTCTTGGCCAGTAGCATATCCATAAGCTTATCGGTATCGTCTTCAGCATCCACGGTCAACTGCACCAGGCGCCGGGTATCGGGAGATAAGGTCGTTTCCCGTAACTGCAGTGGATTCATCTCGCCGAGGCCCTTAAAGCGGGTAACCTGCACCTTGCCTTTTTTCTTCTCCGCCGCAATACGATCCAGTATGCCATCGCGCTCAGGAGCATCCAGAGCATAATAAACCTCTTTCGCCACATCGATACGGTAGAGCGGTGGCATGGCAATATAAACATGCCCAGCTTTTACCAGTGGACGGAAATGACGCAGAAACAACGCACATAACAGGGTTGCGATGTGGGCACCATCGGAGTCGGCATCCGCCAATACGCAAATCTTTCCATAGCGCAAACCACTAAAATCGGCCGAACCGGGATCGACACCGATGGCCACAGAAATATCATGCACCTCTTGCGAGGCCAGTACCTCGGCCGGGTCCACTTCCCAGGTATTGAGGATCTTGCCTCGTAGAGGCATGATGGCCTGAAAGACACGATCACGTGCCTGTTTGGCCGAACCACCAGCCGAGTCCCCCTCGACCAGAAACAGCTCGCTACTCATGGGCTCGGAGGAGCTGCAGTCTGACAGCTTGCCGGGTAATGCCGGCCCCTGGGTGATCTTCTTACGTGCGACCTTCTTGCCGGCTCGCAGACGACTCTGGGCATTACTGATGGCCAGCTCTGCCACCTTCTCTCCTGCCTCGGGGTGCTGGTTCAGCCAAAGACTAAAGGCATCTTTCACCACACCGGAAACAAACGCCGCCGCTTCACGTGAAGATAAGCGCTCCTTGGTTTGACCAGAGAACTGTGGATCGGCCATTTTCGATGAAAGGATATAACTGACCTTATCCCAGACATCTTCCGGCGTCAGCTTGACGCCTCGCGGCAAGAGATTGCGAAACTCGCAAAACTCGCGCAGTGCCTCGGTCAGACCGGTACGCAAACCATTAACATGAGTACCGCCCTGAGCGGTCGGGATCAAATTAACAAAGCTCTCCGCTACCGACTCCCCACCATCGGGTAACCAGACCAGGGCCCAGTCTACGGCTTCATGATTCCCCTGAAAGGTACCGGTAAAGGGTTCGTCCGGCAGGATTTCAATATTACCCAGCTCACCGGTAAGGTAATCCATCAGGCCTGCTTCATAAACCCATTGCTCACTTTCACCTGAGGCTTCCTCAGTAAAGCTCACCGTCAGTCCAGGACAGAGTACGGCCTTGGCACGCAACAGATGTTTCAAACGCGGAACGGAGAATTTGATGGAATCAAAAAACTGGGCATCTGGCCAAAAGCGTACGGTAGTCCCGGTACTCTTTTTCGCAACCTTGCCTACGACCTTTAATTTCGAGGTTTTGATCCCATCAGCAAAGGCAATGTGATGCTCCTGTCCATCACGACGCACCCATACATCCAGCCTGGTAGAAAGGGCATTGACCACCGACACCCCCACTCCGTGCAGACCGCCAGAGAAGGCATAGTTCTTATTAGAGAACTTGCCCCCGGCATGCAGCTTGGTCAGGATGACCTCAACACCGGGCAGCTTTTCTTCCGGATGGATATCCACCGGCATACCGCGGCCATCATCTTCCACCGAGACGGAGCCGTCTTTATGCAAGGTGACACTGATGTTACTGGCATGGCCCGCAAGGGCCTCATCGACGCTGTTATCAATGACCTCCTGGGCCAGGTGGTTGGGGCGCTCAGTCTGTGTATACATACCGGGACGCTTACGTACCGGTTCCAGGCCACTGAGTACTTCTATAGAGTCAGCTGAGTAAGAGTTTTTTGCCATATATTTTCGTTAATCTTTATTTTTCCGTTTGCGGACAGCAATGCCCACCTATTAATCGGCCAAGCACAGGCTAGCCGGAATCTGGCGCCGGCTCAAGTGATGAGGGACACAAAAACAAAAAAAGCGGCCCATGGCCGCTTTAGAATAAGAGGCAATAGCTTTCTCTACACTTTAAAGTGGGATACCAGCTGCCTTAGATCACCCGACAGCTTGGCTAACTCTTCACTGGCACGGGCCATATGACTGGCACTTTGCGAGGTGCGATCCGACAGGTCGGTAATAGATGTGACGTTCTGATTCACCTCCTCGGCCACCGTACCCTGCTGCTCGGCAGAGCTGGCTATCATCGTGTTCATGTCGCTGATGGTGCTGACCATTTTCGTGATTTTACCCAGCGATTCACCCGCCTTACCCGCCTGTGCCACACTTTGGTGGGCCTTTTCACGCCCTTCGGTCATTACCGATACCGCCTGGCTGGCGCCAGTTTGCAGGCGTTCGATCATTTGCTGGATCTCCTGAGTGGAGTCCTGAGTACGGCTGGCCAGGGTGCGCACCTCGTCGGCGACGACGGCGAAACCACGGCCCTGTTCTCCGGCACGCGCCGCCTCGATGGCAGCGTTCAGTGCCAACAGATTGGTCTGTTCGGCGATGTCACGAATAACATCCAGTACCATGCCAATGGATTCGACGTCTTTTTCCAGATCATGGATAACGTCGGCAGCGTGTTCAACCTCTGTCGCCAGGGAAGTGATGTTGTTAATGGTTTCACCAACCACTTCGCCACCAGCTGCGGACTCATCATCGGCCTCTTTTGCCGAGGTCATCGCCTGCATCGCGTTTTGTGCGACTTCCTGCACCGTCACCGACATTTGATTGATCGCCGTGGCGACCTGCTCAGTCTGCGATTTTTGTGATGTCACATCATCGGTGGTTTGTGCCGTAATCTGCGACATCTCCTCCGCCGCTGAGGCAACTTGTGCAGTGGAGGCAGCCACCTCACTGACCAGCACCCGTATCTTGCCGGCGAAAGCATTAAACGAGGCACATAATTGGGCGATTTCATCCTGACCTTTTACTTTCAACTCGCAAGTTAGATCGCCTTCGCCCGCGGCGATATCGTGCATCGCTTCAGCCGCAGCAGACAGTGGCTTGGTAATCATGCGTTCATTGAAGAAGGCCACCAGAATTCCAATAAATAGCCCAATAAACAACATTGAATTAACAAACCAACGCGTACCTTCAATACCAGTCATCAGCTCGGTACTACGAGTGATGATATTGGATTTTTGTCGGTTCACGAGGATATCCAGCTTGTCGGTGATGCTGCTCAACAAGGGGGCAATTTCTGTTTTAATTAAATAAGAGTCGGTGCTCCATTTATCACTGCCATGGATCTCAACTAGCTTCTCCACATCTGCAACAAAATTATTTCTCAGTTCGATGATCTGGGAGATACCTTCTTCCTGCTCAAAGGTCAATAAACCTTTCTCCTGGTGAACTTGCAGGCGCTTTAGGGCACTACCACTACCCTCGATATACAGGTTAATTTCTTCCAGTGCGTTTTTGCCGCGAAACGCCAGGTAGGCCCGCACGCCATTCATGACATTGGACCAGGCATAGCGAAACTCTTCGATATCGATTAATATCTGTCGACGGGTGGCATTGGCCGACTCTTCCTGCTCAGACATCAGCATCTCACCGGTTACTTGCAGGATCTGTTGTGAGATAGGATTGATTCCAGAGGCGGCAAAGGCGATACCGGGGCGATTCTTCGTGTTATCAGTGGCCAGCTCCAGCATGGTGTCACGATATCCGATATAGCGGTAAATATCCGTTTCTATGGCCGCCACCTGCGCCGCAATGGCCGCATCTTCCTTGACCATATTTATATCCTGCATTTGTGACAGAATATTCTCAACCTGATTCAGGCCACCTAGATA
>JABURU010000036.1 GCA_014762485.1 Gammaproteobacteria bacterium
ATTTCTCTCATACAATTGAACCGGTGCCTGCCTGAGATTGCTGTTATCATGCCCCCACTGACCCGCACCCGGATGCCCCTGTTATGAATCTCGATTTTTCTTCTTTAACCCTGTCGCCTGCGATGTTGTCGAACCTTGAGAGTTTGGGTTATGCACAGATGACGCCGATACAGGCACAGAGCCTGCCGCAGGTGCTGGCGGGTAAGGATCTGTTGGCGCAGGCAAAGACCGGCAGTGGCAAGACGGCGGCTTTTGGCATAGGCCTGATCAATAAACTCAACCAGCGCTTTTTTGGCACCCAGGGCTTGGTGCTGTGCCCGACGCGGGAGCTGGCGGACCAGGTGACCAAGGAGCTGCGCCGACTGGCGCGGGCGACGCAAAACATCAAGCTGGTGACCCTGTGTGGCGGAGTGCCCATCGGCCCGCAGATCGGTTCGCTGCAACATGGCGCGCACGTGGTGGTTGGCACGCCGGGACGGATCTTAAAACACCTGAATAAGGGCACGCTGGATCTGTCGCAGATCTCGACGCTAGTGCTGGATGAAGCGGATCGCATGCTGGACATGGGCTTTAGCGATGAGATTGATGCCATCATCGAGGCCTTACCAGCCGCAGGTAAAGGCGGCCGTCAAACCCTGCTGTTTTCCGCTACCTATCCCGAGTCGATGGCCGAGTTGTGTGGCCATGTGTTGCACCAGCCGGTGGAGGTGCGCATCGAGGCCACCCATTCGATCGAGCATATCAGCCAGCAGTTTTATGAAGTCCCCAAAGAACAACGCAATGCCACGCTAGTGTCGTTGCTGATACAGCATCAGCCGGAATCGGCGATCATCTTTTGTAATACCAGGCAGCAGACACAAACGCTGGCCGATGAGCTGGATGCGATGGGCTTTTATGCCCGTGCCCTGCATGGTGACCTGGAGCAGCGTGAACGTGACCGGGTGTGGACGCAGTTTGCCAACCGCAGTGTCTCGATACTGGTGGCCACCGACGTGGCGGCACGCGGGCTGGATATCAAGGAACTGGATATGGTGGTGAACTTTGAGCTGTCTCACGACCCGGAGGTGCACATCCACCGCATTGGCCGCACCGGTCGCGCCGGTCAAACCGGCTTGGCGCTGTCGTTGTTTAGCACCAACGAGGTAAAACGCTTGATGGCGATCGAGGAATACCAGGGCCAGGCGATTAAGCCGCAGAAACTGGACCGGCTAAGTAAACCCGAGGCGGGCTTTAAGCTGACGCCGCCGATGGCCACCTTGCAGATCGATGGCGGACGTAAACAGAAGGTGCGCCCCGGTGATATCCTCGGTGCGCTCACCGGTGATAAAGGCATTACCGGTAAGCAGGTGGGTAAGATCGACCTGTTTGATAACACCGCCTATGTGGCCATTGAACGCGCGGCGGCGAAACAGGCACTGAACCTGTTAAACACCGGCAAGATAAAAGGGCGCAAGTTTCGTGTGCGCCAGTTACATTAATCCTATTGGTGATGATGTAACAGTGATTGCAGGCGGCTGTTTAAAATCTCTACTAGTAATGGGTGCTCACTAATCAGTGGGCTGATGGTGTAATTAAGCTGCGGGTATTGTTGTTTTACCGCGGCACATATTTCTTCTATATCGCCACAGGCACCGGCATGTCGACCGGGCAGGAAGAAGAGCATGGCAATGATCACCTCGCTGATGCCTTGCTCGGCGTGTTGACTTAGCCAGTCGGCTAACAGCTGGCCATTAAAATCGTATTCACTGCCTTGACGCCGCTCCATGCAGGCCTGATCTAATGGCCGACCGATTATTCGCTGTGCCGCCTGTGCGATGCCATCTCTTACCGCGGTGATCTGTGGTATCGGTGAGCCATGATCCACCAGCACCACTTTTTCATCAGCCGATGTTTGTGACTGGGCGACATGCTCAGCAATGATCTGGGCCATACGCTCATCGCCTTCGGGCAGGGGATAGGTTACCGCGGCCACCTCTACTCGTAGCTGCGGGTATTCGCTTTGTAACTTTTCTACCTGCTCGGGAATAAATGAGGTGAGTGCGCGGCTTTCGCCAAAGAACAGAGGCAAGACGATGAAGTGATGCTCACCCTGTTGTAGCTGGTGTAATAAAAATGATTGAAACACCTGTGCGGGTTGATGCTGTAACTGCTCGGCCGGAATGTGATCGGCATGTTGCAGGGAGACCGGGTGTACCGTTTCACCGCGATGTGCTGACAAGGCGGAGGCAAGCTGGCGCAGTGCCAGCGTCGCCTGTGCCTGTTTAGAACCGTTATCCACAAGTAGCGTAATTGGCATAGAAGGGATTTCCGTTTACCGCGCGGCTACCGGCAGCAGGATATGGAACGTGGTGCCCTGACCCGGTGAGCTTTCCACCTGTATGTGGCCATCATGATCATGCACGATGCCATGTACGACCGATAACCCCATGCCACTGCCTTTACCGATCTCCTTACTGGAGAAGAAGGGCTCAAAAATATTATGCAGTAGCTTCGGCTCAATACCCGGGCCGTTATCTTGCACCGATAGATTGACCCACTCACCGCTTATCGCTTTATGACAGGAGCTACATTCACCAGACGGTGAATATGCGGTAAGGCTGATTAGTAGCTCACCAGAATTATCCATCGCGTCCTTGGCGTTGATGCAGAGGTTCATTAACACCTGGTTGATTTGCACCGGGTCCACAATAAGCTCAGGAATATTTTTATCTAGCTGTGTGGTGATATTAATACTGGAGGTCAGTATTGGTCGTAGCATTGTCACTGCATCGTGTATCACTTCATGCATATCATGTAACGATGGCTCTATCCTACTGCCACGAGCAAAGGACAGCATTTGCTGCACCAGACGGGTAGCCCGTTCGCTGCTTTTTAATACTTCATTTAGATAGCCTGACAGCTTTTCGTCGCCACTCTTTTGCGCCAGCATTTGTGCCAGCTCGGTGTAGCCCCTGGCAGAGGCAAGGATGTTATTAAAGTCATGGGCAATGCCGCCGGTTAAGCGCCCCATGGCTTCCATCTTCTGACTGTGTATCAACTGCATCTGCAATTGACCCTTTTCTACCTCACCTTCCTCTAATGCCTGTTGCACATTTTTCAACTCGGTAATGTCACGTGCATCCAGCAGTAGCCCTACCATTTTGCCATTCTCTATACGTGGCACTACCCTGGACTCGTAATAAATCACACCACCATCGGGGATTGGGTAAACCGTTTCATAGCTGGCCTGCTCGCCCGTTGCGATGACACCCTCCAGGATCTGCTTTATCTCCTGCTGTCTTTCCGGCTCTACCAGTGTATACAGCGGCGTACCGATGAGTTGTTCCATCGTGATGCCGGGAGAGGGGCGATTGACATAACAAATCTTAAGCTCTGTATCCAGCAACAAGATATGATCCGGCAGGATCGATAAGAGCTGTGGCCAATCTACCTGTGCAGGTTTAGTTTCATTATCCATAACGTCTTTTCATTTGCATGATCTTATTCCGGCTTGCTGCCTATGGTGTGAATGACCTCGACATTAAAAAAGATCCCCTGCTCATCGGCTAACTGGTTAATCTCCTGCAGGTGCTCGGTTTTAAATGGTTCTTGCTGGGCCTCTGGTACCTGGTTTACAAAGCCACGAAAGCCTGCCCACCAAACCACATCCCACCAGTCACTGGCGCTATCAAAGTAATACCCTACCTGATTACGCTGATGTTGAATATGATCAAAGCCTGCCGATTGATAGAGCGCTTTATTCTTTTCTTCGCTATCCAGTTCAATCCAGGCCGCTGGCAGGACTTCCACACCATATTGTTGCAACCGATTCATGATCATCTCCTGCATCGGCGCCATGCTGCCACTGGCATTACTCCGTGCTTTTTGACATCCATCTGATAAGTATTACTTTAACCGGGATAAGCAGGTTAAAAAAGTTGGTCATGTTGTTTAGATATCATCTATATGTACTTTATCAGCTAATGCTAAAATATATTTGCACTGAAAAATTTCGATGCAGGGATAACTCTCTTCATGCTATGTCGGATTTTTACAGCGTTTTTGTTTATTACTTCATTGATGTTTAAGCCTCGGTAATTTTTATCGGGGCTTTTTTTTACTCTGAAAATAAGGTTTACATCAAGGCATCTCGCACTAGCGATTTTAATATTGCTGATTTTGGCGTTTATGTTTTTTGTGTGATGGCGACGTCTTTTCCGGTAATTTCTAGTGGTTTCCTTTGTCTTACATCCAAGCTTTTTCTCTTTATAAGTTCAAATTGCGCGAACTGAAACATGTTGTTGCCTATTTTGTTAGATCCCGAGGCGCTACAACGCATACACTAATGGGAATTGTCACTATTACTATCGCACGCACTGTGCCGGAGAAATTCACATGAGCCAGAAAGATGTCTTCATAGTCGCGGCCAAGCGCACGCCTGTAGGTGCATTTAATGGATCCCTGTCCAGCCTGCAGGGTCATGAACTGGGCGCCATCGCTATTAAGGCCGCCGTCGAGGAAGCCGGGCTGGCACCAACCGATATCAATGAAAGTATTATGGGCCAGGTGCTCACCGCCGGTGTCGGTATGAACCCGGCACGCCAGGCATCCAGGGGCGCGGGCCTGCCGAACGAATCACCGGCACTCAACATCAACCAGGTATGTGGTTCCGGCCTGCGTGCCGTCTCACTGGGCAGCCAGCAGATCCTCACCGGTGATGCCGACATCGTCGTCGCCGGTGGCCAGGAGTGCATGAGCCAGGCCCCACACGTGTCGGTATTACGCCAGGGCAAGAAGCTGGGTGATATCAACCTTATCGACACGATGATGTGCGATGGCCTGACCGATGTGTTTTACGGTTACCACATGGGGGTTACCGCCGAGAATATCGTACGTGAGTACAAACTAACACGCGAAGGGCAGGATCAGTTTGCCCTCACCTCTCAGCAGCGCGCCTCGGCCGCCTCCAGGGCAGGTCGCTTTGTTGATGAGATCACCCCGGTCACCATTAGCACTCGCAAAGGCGATATCGTCGTCTCAGAAGATGAATATATTCGTCATGACGCCACCGCCGAGAGCATGGCCAAACTCAGGCCGGCGTTTGAAAAAGAGGGCACTGTGACCGCCGCCAATGCCTCGGGAATCAACGATGGTGCCGCCGCGCTGGTGCTGATGTCGGGTGCAGCGATGGCGGAAAAAGGCGTGCAGCCAATGGCACGCATCGCCTCGTCCGCCCACACCGGCCTGGATCCGCAGGTTATGGGATTGGGTCCCATTAGCGCCAGCCGCAAGGCTCTGGAAAAGGCCGGCTGGGATGTCGACAGTGTTGATCTATGGGAGCTAAATGAGGCCTTTGCCGCACAAAGCATGGCCGTGGTCGAAGACTTGAAGATCGATATGGATAAGGGCAATGTTAACGGTGGCGCCATTGCCATTGGCCACCCCATCGGCGCCTCCGGTGCACGTATCCTGACGACACTGGTGCATGAGATGATCAAGCGTGATGCCAGACGCGGTGTTGCGGCGCTATGCATCGGCGGCGGTATGGGTGTCGCCATGTGTATAGAACGAGCTTAAGGAACTGGGTATGGAGATGTCGGACAACACCCTGCTATGGCAGCCCACGGACGAACAGAAACAGTCCTCGGCGATGTGGGATTTCGCCCGCAAGACCCAGGCCTTTCATGGCGGGGCGGCGGATGATTTTGATGCCCTGCATGCCTGGTCGGTAAACTCACCCGCGAAGTTTTACAACACCCTGTGGGATTACCTGGAGATTGTCGGTGACAAGGGTGAGCAGGCCTACATGGCCGGCGAGACCATTCATGATGCACAGTTTTATCCTGGTGCTCGTCTGAACTATGCCGAGAACCTGTTACAAAATGCCGATGATCGCCTGGCGGTAATCGCCCATCGCGATGATGGCACGCGCCGTACCATTACGCGTGAGGCGTTATACCAACAGGTTTCACGTACGGTACAGGCATTGAAAGCCGAAGGCGTGAGTGAAGGCGACCGCGTGGCCGCCATCGTCAGTCATGACATCGAGGCCATAATCGGTTACCTGGCCACCTCGGCCATCGGTGCCATCTGGTCATCTTGCTCACCGGACTTTGGCCCGGCCGGCGCCTCGGATCGTCTATGCCAGATCGAGCCAACCATCCTGCTGGCCTTACCCAACTACCACTACGCCGGCAAGTATGTGGCTGTCAGTCCCACCATCGAGGCAGTTGCTACCGCCTCCCAGCTAACGCAAGTAGTACTGATTCGCTATGCGATACCAGACCGCCTCGCGGCCTACCCC
>JABURU010000316.1 GCA_014762485.1 Gammaproteobacteria bacterium
GAGCAATACACGCGCCGGGTCTGAGCCTTCATCACCACCGCCCTGCACCTGTGCGCGGATCGCTATCTGATCGCCGGGCTTGAGGACGGTCATTTTCCAGGCACTGCGCGGAATGGTGGCGCCGTTGAGCTGGCAAATTACCGGACGGTTGCCCAGGTGGAGATTGATTCGATTCAGGTAGGCGTCCAGATTTTCACCGGGTAGCACTCGCACATAAACACACTGACGCCCTGCTGCTGCTAATAGCGGGTGAGGAGAATATACCAGTGTGGGTGGTGCTGCCGGTAGCGCTACCGGAAGCATGGGCATAGGCGACTGGTTTGCGTTTATCGCCACGAGAAGAAGCCCCCTAGTTCCAACCCTAACTTGGGCAGCTCACGTATCCGGTGGCGCACCACTGATCCAGCATTTTTCATTGCATGCAAGACCCAGGGGGTATTTTCTAATTCACAATACACACCAATATGTGACAAGTGGCCGCGTGAATAAATTAATACTGCGTCTCCTTCGTTCGGTTTTTGGGTTGGTGTGGCGTAATCATCTTTCAGGTTAATGATCTGCTGGCTCTGACCACGCAAGCCCTGGGCACGGCTGGCAGGCAAAGAAATATCCTTGTTGAATTGCTCCTTTAAAACACGGACGGCGAGCGATGCACAATCTTGTTCACACGATATATACGGTAAGCCTATATATTGATCAGACCAATGTTCCATTTTCTTTACCCATAAAAAAACCGGGCATGCACTTGCGTGCATCCCGGCTTGGTGACCTTGTAAGGGATAAAAATTAACCTGTTATGTCAGTATAAAATAATCGTGGTATTAAAATACACCGGGAGCCGTATCAGGTCGATAGACAAAAGGCTGGCCTGGCAAGTTTAATACATCGTCAAAACCCATTACCCCGTTTACTTCTAGCATGGTCATATCCACATCATTAAGATCCATCGTCAATTCCCACTCCACCACATCCGGCACAGACCGGCGAACCTGTATAATTCTCACCTGGGCTCCCTGTCCACCATTAGAGGTTTCCAGCCAGCTAACCAGTTCTTTGCCTACATTATCTATGATCAAGGTGGCCTTTGGCATGCCCTGGGCTTTATCATCAGGCAGGATGATACGAAACGACATAGCCACAAACGTATTACCCAGGTGAACAACGGATTGATTATCTTGTACAACCCGCACAGGAGCTCCCAGATCTGGATGGGTGATCTCCAGTAAGGTAAGCGGAGCATCACCGTGAATGCGGTTTAAATCTTCTTGCTGTCCCGTTGTTACCGTTTTGGCCATTATTCCCAGCTCTCCAGGGTAATCGATAGCTCCCACTCAAGCGGGGCCCCTTCACCCGCGGACGCGGCTGTAAATTGATATTCTCCGTTAACAATCCGTGCCTGGGTGGTAATACCTTTAAAAGGGTTAATCCAGTCAAACCAACCCGAACCAAAGTTACACTCGGCCCCTGTAAACCAGGTCTCCCAAGTATCACGCTCTGCTGGTGTCATGCGATAACGGACCGCACGCGGAACCATCCGACGAGATTTCACCTTAGCCTGTTTGGGTGGACCTTTTTCCATAGGGGTACGATTAACGGCCGATTCTGGCGTTTCACGGTAACCATTTAATAATAATTTTCCTACAGAAGGCCAAGGCATCAATTATTACCACTCTGATCAATTACGCGACGTATTGGGCCACCCTGGTGGTAATCATCCAGGATGATACTGATTACCTGGCCGCTTATGTCCATAGAGGCGGTAGCCTCACTGGCCTGTTTGGGTGAGCCGCTATTCACTACCTCCACGCGCACACTGCCCCCTGGTCTTAAGTTCGCCACGTGGCGAGGGTCATCACGGGTTAATACCTCTTCTCCTCGTTGAAGTATGGCGGGTACTTCATCAGGCTGCAGGCCTGCGATTCCGCCAGAGTGATGACGAGGCGCGCCCATGAACGCCATAGGCGAGACCCCGGAACGCACAGTGCCGCCCGCCCCGGCCAGGCCGCCTGAGTGGTTTAGACCAACCCGGCCGCCTGTGCCGGGTTTAATGACGCCAAAGCTCTCTAACATGGGTCTAACCATGTTCTGATAAATCATGATTCGTAAGATATCGGCAACAATAGCATCAGCTAGTTTATTAAAATCCGCCTTCCCCGTTTGTACCATCTCTACCATGGTATCGGTAAAGGCCTTGCCCCAGCCTAGCGTGGCGGCGGTTAACTCATCCATTACGCTGGTGCCTTTCTCCTCCAAACTGTCGGTATTTTCCAGCAGGTCGAACATAGCACGAGAGTAAAGTTCTAAATTAATCTTTCCAGCTATAAAAAGACGGTCAAGGTTAGCTTGAGCGATGGCCAGAGCTTCCATTTCTGTACGAGTAGAGGCATACAGGCGGGCTATCTCTTTTTCTGTTTCCTTATCAAGGACATTATCACCAGAGCGACTATTATCACCAGCATCTGCACTGTTAGTCTTACCAGGTGGTTTAAACTTGGCGGCCTCTTCAAGTTTCTTTATCAGTGCTTTTAGGTTATCGACCTTTGTTTGCAATCGTTCATATAAACGGCTAGAAGGGTCAAGGTTCGCCAGATTAGCCTCTGACTGGGCTAGCTCCTGCTTTAATACTTTAATATCACCCACCATATGGGCCGTATTAAACCTTAACTGCTCAGAGATATAATTCATCATACTGGCAATCACGCCAGTGGTGCCGGTGGTTTTATCCAGTGCGCTTAAATACTTTCCCAGTGAGTCATTCAACCGAGTACCAGCCCTATCAATAGTTTCAGGTAGTTCGGCAAATTCTTTATTAATATCTTTAGCTTGGCCTAGCAGTGAATTAAATACATCTTTACTTGCCAGCTTGCCCTCTAATACCAGGGCGCGCATTTCCCCCACGGTTAAGTTCATGCCTTTAGCAATGCGTGATGCGATCTCAGGAGTGTTTTCTATAATACTGTTTAGCTCTTCAGCGCGGAAGGTGCCGGAGGATAAGCCCTGGCTGAATTGCAGCATGGCATCACTTAACTGGGTGCGTGATGCTCCAGACAAGGTGCCCAGCTGATTGATTGCATTAACTAATATTAATACCTGTTCATTCGTAGCGCTTAACTCAGGCGCGACACGAGCAATATTTTGAAACAGAGAAACGTTATCAGCCAGCGCAGCACCGTTACGAAAACTAATATCTGTTAACTCTTGTGAGACCTTAGCATAATCGCCTGTAGACTTTGTGGCGGTGCGTACACGAATATCCAGGCGATTATAAGCATCAGCCTGTTGAATTATATATTGGACTGACTTAATAGATATATAACCAATTACGGCCGTTCTTAACTCATTTACTGCCCTAGCCATAAAGGAAATATTCTTACCGCTGCGCTTGGTTGTCTCGCCATTCTTGACGACTTCGCCGGTAAGCTTTTTAAGATCAGTAACGGCACGTTTTATATCCGCCTTTACCTGTATCAGTAATTCATGATCACGACTAGCCATGTTTCCCCGTCATCGAAATAAGCAGATCCTCTGCTTTGTTCGCCCTCATGATTAACGCCTTTTGATAGTACAGTTTGATTTGCCTTCTGGTATAGCCTGGTAATTCATCACGTCTATGGCCATTAGCAATTAAGGTTGCGAAGATTTCTCCTAATGTTGCGATCTTATCTTTGCTCGTTCCATTTTTCGCTGGACGAGCCGCCTGATAAAAAAATCTTTATTTACCGCCCAAAAGTGAATCATTAACAGATTGCCCGCTGAGTCGTTTAACGACTTAAGCCAATCTATTTGTTCAGAGGTAGAACAGTGCAGCATATGGAAAAACTGATCTATATGTTTAGCAAAGACCGCACCAATATCATCCAGATTCGGATCTTCGCTATCTTCAAACAAGCTTTCCATATCAACCACCAAAGGGCGCACGACGCGCCCTAACTCCAGCCCCTGCTCAAAGGTAAATTCTTTTACCGTTACAGACTTGCCATCTATAACTATCTGCTGGTCTGGGAATAATATTTCCGCTTCGTCAGTGGGTTGCTGTTCTCCGTAACTACTCACTTTTTCCAGCTCCAACATTAACGATAGAACCCACCTTACCCGCCTCCAGACGTTTAGCCTGGCCATGGCGCATGGTGATTACATCACCCTCAGCATAGTCCTTGCCCGCGTGGGTATGTTGTTTACCTTTTGCGACCTCAAAAGAGACTTCTTTAAGATCTTCCTTTGGTGTTTCCTGTGCCTTTTCCATTACAAGTTACCTTTATCAAAAAAAATCTAAAAATAATAAATCCGTATCAATACTGATAACAGATATAGACTAAGCCAGCGTCGATTAATTAATCACTTCCCAGCTGGTCGTTCATCCAGACCTTTTTCAGCTAGAATATTTTCCACATCATCAATATGAAGACAATCAACCATGCAGGCATAATCATTCGGGGCTTGCACAGTAGCAATGTTGCCATTGCAGTAGTCATTACCTGGTTCAGCGCCATGTAACACGCCAAAGGAAACTACCTTTCCACCTTCAAGCTTTACGATCTTGTCTCCGTTTTTTGCTTCGCGGCCGTTCCTGTAATGCATTGCTCTTTACCTCCTTAAAAAATTAACAATTAATAATTAATCTTCGGTTTTCCAGCTATACAGCTGATCACTTGCAGCGCGCATAGTATCCAGCATGACGGTACCATTAAGTGGCATCTCTACGGTATCGTCTGTAATTAATGATGCCACACTGGGATCTAGCTTCACCTTGTATAACTCCACGCGGGTTTGCTTGTCATTATCAGAGGTGTTCTTGCCAGCAAAAACAAGAAACTTTTCCAGGTTATGAGGTTCAACCTTAATGTGAGTCTGGGCAGCATAACTGTAATCAATCAGGGTTGCTGTATCTTCGGTAATCGTTCCACCCGAGAGCCATTCGATCATCCCTTCTGCTGCATGAACCTTGTAATCAGTATTCTCCACATAGGTAGGGGTGCCGCCTGAGCCGGTAACAACCACCGTCGATACATTGGTATGTTCCAAAGCAGACATTCTTTCCAACTTGGCAGTGTGGGCCTCATCGGTCACACTGCTGGCAGTTTTAGCTGAGTCAGCGGCGTGTAAGGCTATGGCCAGGTGCTTGGCTTTAATAGAACGCATGGCGATAGAGATATTAAACTGGGCTCGCTTCAAAAAGCTGGCACCCACCGCATTGGAGCCAGAAACATTTTCGATCGTTTCCCCTCTTTCAATGTTGGGTGTCAACTCCGCTGAGCCAATATCACCAATAAACTGCAAGCCCACGGCGTTACCGTTGGCGTCGCGGTCACCTATAAACAGCTTGCCCTGACCGCGGAAATAACGACTATCAAATTGTTCTTCAGGCATTGCCCTATCCTCTTGTTACAATTTTGGCCCTACATCCAGGACTACTAACGCCCAGCCCCAGGGAGCCTGTTGCTGTTTTGAGTGTTCCGCGCTTACAACACGTACACCCATGGTGGTAAATGGGCCTCTGGCCCAAGTTTTGATCTCTTCGATCAAAGTCATCTCAGCGGCTTCTATGTCTTCCCCTTTTGTCGGGGTGTCATCCACATATAACCAGCACGCCAGCAAAATAGTGTGGTGTCCTTCTTTGGCGATCATACCGGGGCTGATCTTGTAATCCTTCTCACCGGCAGAGATCACCTGTACTACACCCTGCCTGCGTTCATCATCGGTATAATCACTGGCTTCCTTAAGCAAATTACCGGTAACCAGCCTGGTATTTAGAGCGGTAGTTAGCGAGGTCTGGATCGCGCCCTTGCGCTGAAGCATGTTATCGATATATTCAGGTCCCACTATGCAGCCCTCAGTGCACGTTCAATAGCGGCACTCATACGTTTAACGGCTTTCGCCTGGTTACCATCAAAAGCAGGTTCCATAAACGGCTGAGCAAGGGTGCCAGTCTCGGCAATTTCACGGCCTATTAACCAAGCCAGTTCCTCCTCATCCATAAGAGGGTCATGGGGGGTGATCTTCTTTACCTTGATCCAGTCGACCAGGTTTTGCAGTGGCGGCATTTTGCCGCTGGGCTGGCCTGTCTTGCCATAGATACCGGTACCCTCTTCTACCGCTCGGGCGTAATTCACACCAGCTACCACCAAGGCCTCTAAGGGTGAGACACTTCCCGCGTTAATGGCCTGGATCAAGGAGCTAAAGGCCTTGGGTGCATGCCGCTTTG
>JABURU010000249.1 GCA_014762485.1 Gammaproteobacteria bacterium
AATAGGATTGAGCTGGATAAATCGTACCTGGTATTCGTCATCGCGATAAATCAACAGGTGCGTATCGGCAGACTCTGTCGGAATAAAGTGGGTGCTAATTTCATGAACCGGGTAGTGATAGCTTAATAGCCAGGCCATACTGCTGAGCACAGGTAGCTCATTTAGTAGATCACCATTCGTGTTAATGTGTTTCTTATCCTGTTCTTCATCGGCTAACAGGATGGCCGACTCTGCCCATTCATAATGAGCCAGTTCTAACAGAAAAGGATAATCACTTTCCTCTTTGCGTTCATTCTCCAGGTATTGCAGGAACTCGCGAGCCATTTCCGGGAATAGTGGCGTCCTGGCTTTGTGATGTGAAAAATAATCACGAATCATTTTATGCCAGTCATGATCATTAAACAGTTCGCGTAAAACGGGGAAGTTTCCCGCCATGAAGTCCTCTACATTATTATAAAAAAGTTCGCTGTAGATCTTCATTCGACGTGATTCTATCCCGCTGGGTATAGGATTATTATCAGGATCACGAATAAAAGCTGAAAATTGATATTGAATATCAGTAAAGTCGGGTGCCGAACTCATGTCAGACACTCCTGTTTTCAGCGATACCGTTGGTTGTGTAGTTATCCTGGTATTGATGAATGATATTGAGTTCGGTCAGTAACTTCTGCATCGGCGGAATATTAAAATCGCGCTCCAGCAGGGTAGGGATAGTACCAAACTGTTGGTAGGTGAAATCCAGCAGTGACCAGACGGGATCGATGACATCGGCACCATGTGTGTCGACGATCAGATCATCAGCTTCATTATAGTGCCCTGCAATGTGTAAATAGTCGATGCGCTCAGCGGGCAAGCTGCTGATGTATTGTTTCGCATCATAACCATGGTTGATGCTGTTGACGTAGACATTATTAACATCCAGTAATAATCTGCAATCCGCTTCATCAAGTATCGCGTTAATAAATTCAATCTCCTCTATTTGTTTGCCAGGTGCGGCGTAGTAGGAGACGTTTTCCATCGCGATAGGGCGCTCTAAAATATCCTGTACACGGCGAATACGCTCGGATACATATTTGATCGCCTCTTCAGTAAAGGGGATGGGCATCAAATCATATAGATGACCATCATCACTGCAATAGCTTAAGTGCTCACTATAACAGCGAATGTTATGTTCGTTTAAAAAGCGTTTTAACTTATGTAGAAAGGCTTCATCTAATGGCGATGGGCTGCCTATGGATAGTGACAGGCCATGGCACAGAAAAGGATAGCGCTCGGTGAGCTGCCGAAACTGGTGTCCATACTCACCGCCAACACCAATCCAGTTTTCCGGGGCAACTTCTAAAAAGTCTATGGTGTCGGAGGGTTGGTCAACAAGCGCCCCAATGAAGGAGCGCTTGAGACCGAGGCCGGCACCATGAACAGGGTATGACATAGTGTTCATGGTTAGTTGGCCTTTTACTTACTACCGCCGCATTTGCCTTCGCCGCACTTGCCTTCGTTAGCCTTCTTTTGGGGCTTGGCATTATTGCCACCACAGTTGCCTTCTTTGCCTTTGCCCATTTGCTTGCTGCCGCAATTGCCTTCGTTAGCGCGCTCTTTTGCGTTACCGCCGCAGTTGCCTTCCTTGCCTTTATTGCTGCCGCAGTTTCCTTCCATGTGGTTGCTTGCCAGCTTGTAGCCAGAGCTAAGTTCATTCATCGAGAATGGGTTTTCCACAGCATTAGCTACAGGAGCTGCTGCGATAGAGGCTGCAAATGCAGCGCCCACTGCCAGGGATACAGGTTTTAGATTGGTCTTTTTCATAGTAATACTCCAAGTGGTATTGAACAGTTTGTGTGTTAGTTATACGTGCCTATTGTTTTTCTGGTTTCAATTTTTTTGAGCTTTTATATCAAGCGCCACTTTTCGCTAAATAATAGTGGGCCTTTAATGGTCTGTTTATCAAACTCTTTCATTGGTTCCAGGCTAACTATGACCTTGGCACCGTTCAGGCTGCGTCCGTGCATAGACGGCTTTTCCATTTCCATCATGCCGGGCTGCTCAGGCAGCAGTCCTAATGACATGGTGTGACCGTCATCCCAGGTTAACCATAAGGCGCAGGTCTTGTCTGGCCCCATGCTGACATTGCGCAGGGTTTTGATCATCATCATGTCTTTTTTGCCGCTGGCCTCGATTACCCATACCGGCTGAGCAAAGCGGTTATTTACCACCACCATATATTCTGCCGGTTTACTGGCCTGTTGCACCTGGAAGTTAAAGACACCACTAAGCACCAATAACAGCCCGGCGGTGACCGCGCTAATGCCTTTCCAGAAGTGAGAGTTATCCCATAGCTTGCTTAGCCAGGCATAAGTGAATGGCCGTTTTTTAGAGGCTGTTGCCCTGTGGATGTTTTTCCAGACCTGCGAGGGTGGTTTAATCGGGCTGAGGCCACTGGACAGGGGCGACAGGCGATGTGACCACTCCTGTACTCGCAGGCGCAGGTCAGGATCGCTCTCCAGCAGATGCTCAAACCGACGGCGAGCTGCACCCTGCAAGGTTCCCAATACGTATTGGGAGGACAGCGCATCACGTAACTTGTGATTGTGTGGTTGCCTTATGCCAGACATTGTCTTAATTGCTCCAGTGCCCGTCGTATCCAGGTTTTGATCGTACCCAGGGGTACGTCCATATGTTCCGAGAGTTCGCCATGAGTCATACCATCATAATAGGCATGCATGAGTGCCTGTCGAGGCTGCTCTCTTAGCTCTTCCATGCAGCGTTGCAACAAACGTGCATCGCTTCCATGAAACATTTCCTCTTCCGCCTTTTCGTCGCTCAGGTTTTCAAATTCCAGCTCGCCGGCGAAACTCGCTCGACCCGAACGGCGTAAAATATCCACGGCCATGTTGCGCGTGATGGTGCTCATCCAGGTTGTGGCCTGAGCCCTTTCCGGCGTGTAACGCGCCGCGTTATTCCAAATCTTGATGAAGGCTTCCTGCAGGCACTCCTGTGCCGATGCTTCGTTTTTTAATATACGCAAACTGACGGCATATAGATTCGGTGATGTTTTTTGATATAGCAGCTCGAATGCCTTGTGATCGCCGCGGGAGCAGGCAATCAGTAGGTCACTAACCGAGTAGTCTCTATATTTCATTCGATTTAGTGTTTCCTTGTCAGGCTTTTGAGGCAGGCGAGGTAGGCCTGTTCATCCGGCATACGGTTATGTTGCTGGGCCAGAAACAGGGCCTCGCTCAGGCAATTCATCATCAGGTGTTCTGCCTCATGGTTATCCTGGCAACTGGTGACCAGTTGCTGATAGATGTCCATGATGCCATCTGGACGCTGAGTGGTGAGCTGTTCATGCAGGGCGATGTGCATGCCCATGTGTAAGAATGGGTTGGTTTCGCCCAGCTCGGCGAGGTAATCCTTAGCCAGAGCCTGGCCTTCATTTTCCAGTAAGGCGGTATATTCCGGATGCTGCCTGATGACAGAGGCAATGGTCTGCTCCAGGGGCTCCATAGGCTCCTGGTTGGTATGTTTGCGCCAACTTTGAATAAAGACGCGGCGCATTTGTTCTCTGTCATTACCAAATAGCATATCTAGTTCCAAACCGTTTTATCGATTATGCCAGTTATTTTCTCCCTGTACAGTGGGAATTAGACTTAGACTATTCGTCGCTGGTTTTGTGTTTGTACTCACACAAATCTTCGATAATGCAGGCACCACACTTGGGTTTACGGGCCACGCAGACATAGCGGCCATGCAAGATTAGCCAGTGATGCGCATCGATAAGGAATGTTTCAGGCACAAATTTCAGCAGTTTTTTCTCGACTTCCAGCACATTTTTGCCGGGGGCGATCCTGGTACGGTTGGCGACCCGGAATATATGGGTATCTACCGCCATAGTCGGCTGGCCGAAGGCCGTATTCAGTACTACGTTTGCCGTTTTCCGGCCTACCCCGGGCAGAGCTTCCAGATCTTCCCGGTTATCTGGTACCTTGCCGTTATGCTTGTCCAGCAACATTCGGCAGGCGGCAATCACGTTTTTGGCCTTGGAGTTATACAGGCCGATGGTTTTAATGTACTCCTTTAAACCCTCTTCACCCAGGTCGTATATCGCCTGTGGCGTATTGGCGACCGGGAATAGCTTATCAGTGGCCTTGTTCACCCCCACATCGGTTGCCTGGGCGGAGAGTGTTACCGCGACCAGCAATTCAAATGGGCTTGAATATTTCAGCTCGGTGGTTGGGTGAGGGTTGTCATCACGCAGACGCGTGAAGATCTCGGTACGCTTTTGTTTGTTCATACTGCTGCTGATAGGGGGTTATTTGTGCGCCTCTGCACGGTTGCCGGATTCCATGGCAGTCTCATCCAGCATATCATGGGCTTTACCTGTATTTCGCTGATCGATGATGTTTTTGGCCGCAATGATCAGCCCCAAACCTATAAACGCTCCCGGTGGCAGGATAGCCAACAGGAAGCCCCGGTAGTCATCGATCAGGGTCATGGTCATACCGCGGGCGTCCTCGCCAAACATCAGGTGGGCATCCGCTAGCAGGGTGCCTGAGCCCAGTATTTCACGCATCCCCCCGAGCAGCACGAGGATCACGGTAAAACCTATCCCCATGGCTAATGCGTCTACCAAAGCGGCAGACACCGGATTCTTCGAGGCAAAGCCTTCAGCGCGGCCGATGATCGAACAGTTAGTAACAATCAGCGGTATAAAAATGCCCAGAATCAGATATAGCCCATGAAAGTAGGCATTCATAGCTAGCTCGATGGCCGTCACCGCGGAGGCAATGATGAGCATGAATACGGGCAGGCGAATTTCTGCACGGACAAAATTACGTATTGAAGACACTACGACATTGGAGATCACCAGCACGGCGATAGTAGCCAGGCCCAGCCCCAGGCCGTTGATCAGGTTATTGGTTACGGCCAGTAATGGACACAGTCCAAGTAGCTGTACCAGAGCCACATTATTATTCCAGAACCCATCGCGGGTGATTTGCTGGTAGCTAATTTCAGCCATAAACGGGCTCCTGGTGATTGGCCGGGGCAAACAATATCGCCTTGTGCTGTTTAAAATACTGTAGCGTCTTATTGACCGCCTGGACAATAGCGCGTGGAGTGATGGTTGCACCGGTAAACTGATCAAAGCTGCCGCCATCTTTTTTCACCGCCCAGTGCTTCAGGTCGAGGTTTTCCAGGCTGCGGCCATCAAAATCGAGAATCCAGTTGGAACGACGTGTCTCTATCCCATCACCCAGACCAGGTGTCTCGCGGTGGCTTAATACCCGTACCCCGGCGATCTCGCCATTGTAATATATCCCTACCAGGAGGCGGATATCGCCGCTATAACCATGGGGGGCAACCGGAGTCAGGATCGCGGCAATGTTTTTTCCATTACGTCGGGCCCGGTAGACATCGACGGGTTTATCGGTTCCCAGTAATGCTTGATGGGTTACCTGGATGGTATCATTAAAGAGATCATTGTCATGTTCAGAGGGCTGGACGATCACATGCAGGCTTTGCAGTAGAAACTGTTTCTCCATTTCGGCGATGGTTTCCTCGGTAGCATCATATGTCAGTGCCACTAGCGTGGTGCCGACGACCGCAAACAGACCTAGCAGCAGGGCACTGATGACCATATTCCTTGCCAACATCTAGCGTTTCTCCCCAAATGCACGTGGTGTGGTGTAGTAGTCAATGGTGGGGGCGGTCATGTTCATTAAGAGCACCGCAAAGGCGACCCCATCGGGGTATCCCCCCCATGTACGAATGATGTAGGTCAGCAGGCCAACTCCCGCACCAAACCAGAGTTTACCTTTCAATGAGGTTGCCGCGGTAACCGGGTCCGTGGCGATAAAGAATGCACCGAGGATAGCGGCACCGCTAAACAGGTGAAATAGTGGCGAAGCAAACTGCTGCGGGTCATACAGGTGAAATAGCAGCGCGATGAGTGTCAGGGAGCCGAGCATCGCCAGAGGTATATGCCAGCTAATAATCCTGCGTAGCAATAGCCAGGCGCCACCTGCTAGCAGGGCCAGGTTAATCCATTCCCAGTTCAGTGCGCCAAGTTGGCCCATGATAGCTACTTCGCTGATGATCTGGCTTATGCCTTGGCCCTGGTTTAGCTGGGTTTTCAGGCTATCCAGTGGGGTGGCGCTGGTGATGGCATCGATGCTGGTACCCATCGGTAACTGGTGGCTGAA
>JABURU010000116.1 GCA_014762485.1 Gammaproteobacteria bacterium
TGAGTCACTTACCAGCTTGACGGCTTCCCTTACGTCGAATCAGGCACTACAGGCGTCTTCACTGATCGGACGGACGGTGTTGGCTCCATCGACTCAGGGCTTCCTGGAGCCAGGTGCAGGCATGGGAGGCTCAGTGGAGTTGCCCAACAGCACGGCTGATATGAACGTCACGATCTATGACCAGTCAGGACAGGTAGTAAAAAGTATTCCCATGGGACAACAGCAATCCGGAACTATCTATTTTGCCTGGGATGGTTTGGATAACACTGGTGCAGAAATGCCGCCGGGATTATACCGGGTTGAGGCAACCGCCAATATGAATGGACAAACACAGGCGATGGAAACCATGATCGCGTCACGCGTAGAGAGTGTTTCTGTCGGAAAAGGTGGCCAAGGGGTGACATTGAACTTGGCAGGGCTTGGGGAAATGGGCTTCAACAACGTACGCGAAATTATGTAGCGTCGTGTACACAGGAGTAATGAAAAATGGCATTTAAAACAGCATTAAGTGGACTGAATGCAGCGCAATCCGATTTGAATGTTATCGGTAACAATATTGCTAACGTCAGTACCTTTGGTTTCAAGAAGTCTCGTGCCGAGTTTGTGGACGTTTATGCCGCTTCATATCAAGGCATTAGCAGACTGCAAGCTGGTAGCGGTGTACGTGTTGCACAAATTCAGCAGAATATGAGTCAGGGTCTGACGACTTATACGGATAACAATCTGGATTTGGCGATTCAGGGCCGTGGCTTTTTTATGGTAGATGATGGCGGCCAAACTCTGTTTAGCCGTAGTGGCATGTTTTCCCCGGATAATATGGGTTATGTCACTAACAGCCGTGGACAGCGTTTGCAGGTTTACCCAGCGAATACGGATGGCACCTTTAATACTGGTACGACGGTTGATTTACAGCTTTCAACATCTGAAGGCCCACCTAGCGCTACAACTAATGTAGAAGTAGGCTTAAACCTGAACTCCGATGATACGATTCCCGTAGTTGGTGCTTTCGATAGAACTGACCCACTGAGTTATAATTATGCTACGTCTGTAACGGTTTATGATTCATTGGGATCAACGCATCTGTCTACCATGTATTATGTGAAGACAGCGGCAAACACCTGGGATGTATATACCACCTTAACGGATCCCGTTGATGACGTGTCTGCTACCATTGGTGATGGATTTGCCCTACCAACTACTACCCCATTTGCAGGTGATCCCACCGTCGTTGATGGACCACACACTTTAGTGTTTACCCCTAACGGTACGCTGGATCCTGCTATCGGTGTTGATGGTGCGCCACCTGCGCCGATTAACTTTGCCTATACCATCGATAATGGTGCCACCAATATGGCCTATTCGATGGACTATCAGGACTCCACCCAATTTGCCAATGACGCTGGAGTCAGCTTCCTGACTCAGGACGGTTATGCAACGGGCCTATTGACTGGTGTGGATGTAAGTGACAATGGTGTTGTATTTGCTAACTACACCAACGGTGTTGCTGAGCCTCTGGGGAAAATAGCCCTGGCTAACTTCCAGAATCCGCAGGGCTTGCAGTCAGCGGGGGATAGCACCTGGTTGGAAACCTATACTTCTGGTGAAAACCGTATGGGTGAGCCTGGTACAGGTAACCTGGGATTAATCCAGGGTGGTGCACTGGAAGACTCTAACGTGAACTTGTCCGAGGAGCTGGTTAGCCTGATTGTGGCACAGCGTAACTTCCAGGCGAATGCCCAGGCGATTACGACTGAAAATACGGTCACACAGTCAATTCTTCAGATTCGATAGAGGTTTGGTTTGAGCTTGTAAGCCAATAAACTTGGTTTACAGGGAATAAAGAGTAGCCCTGTAGACAGCAACTGATAGGGAATTTGGTTGCCGGCTGCAATTTAATCGTTCGTAGAAGTAGCCTTGTTAGGCGCGGCTGTCCACTTTGTGGTCCCGCGCCTCTTTTTTGCCGCCCGGCAATTCCTTTCCGTTAATTTCTCCTCACTACATGTTATAGGCTAATGATGCGTTGTAACTTATTGATAAATATAAGTTAAAAAAACTGGCACGCTGTTTGCTTTGTTCTATCTGAAGGCTACAAAACTTTACGGATAACGATATGGACAGAATGCTATACATCAGCATGACCGGGGCAAAACACCACATGCACTCGATGCAGTCAGTGGGAAATAACCTGGCCAATGCAACTACTACGGGCTTCCGCGAGGACCTATCACAGTTTCGCAGTATGCCGGTATTTGGACCGGGTCACCCGACGCGGGCCTATGCCATGGCGGAGCGTCCTGGTTTAAATTTCACCTCTGGACCGATACAGCAAACCGGTCGCGATCTGGATATTGCCATCGACGGTGATGGCTGGATTGCGGTGCAAAATAACGATGGTACTGAAGCCTATACCCGGGCGGGCAATCTCAAGATTACACCCACTGGCCAGTTGGTTACCGAGAAAGGGTTAGCGGTGATCGGTGAAGATGGACCGATTGCGGTACCTCCCGCTGAAAAGGTAGAGGTCGCTTCAGATGGCACCATTTCAATTCGCCCAGTGGGGCAGAATGCCGTGGGTATGGCCGTGATTGAACGAATTAAGTTTGTCAGACCACCGTTGCAGGAAATGTATAAAGGTAAAGATGGTTTGATGCGTCATATGTCCGATCAAGTCCAGCCCGCGAATGCCAATGTCCGGGTGGTGTCAGGCGCACTAGAAGGCAGTAACGTGAATACCGTTGAAGCCATGGTCAAGATGATTGATTTGCAACGTAACTACGAAATGCAAGTGAAGTCGATGTCGGCTGCGAGTGATATCGCTGAGTCGACTTCCAGCATTATGCGAATCAGCTAAATTAGGGAGAATAAGTCGATGAATCCAGCATTATGGGTAGCAAAGACAGGTTTGGATGCGCAGCAAACGCGCTTAAATGTAATTTCTAACAACCTGGCAAACGTTTCCACACATGGTTTTAAGCGTGATCGAGCAATCTTCGAAGATCTGTTATATCAGAATGTTCGCCAACCTGGTTCACAAACCAGTCAGGATACTATCCTGCCATCTGGTCTGTTATTAGGAACGGGGGTTCGTACCGTAGCAACGCAAAAAATACACTCACAGGGACAGCCTGTTTCAACTGATAATGCTCTGGATGTAATGATTCAGGGACGTGGTTTTTTCCAGGTATTGATGCCTAGTGGAGAAGTTGGCTATAGCCGGGATGGTGCATTTCACCTGGATGCACAGGGGCAGCTGGTTACCTCTAATGGTTACCTGGTACAGCCTGCTATAACCGTTCCGGAGAATGCACTGAGTGTAGATATTGGAACCGATGGCACCATCACGGCAAAACTGCCAGGTCAGCCGCAGGGGAATCAGATTGGAAATTTACAGCTGGTGGATTTTATTAACCCATCTGGATTACAGGCCGTAGGGGAAAACCTTTTCATTGAAACTGTTGCCAGCGGTGCACCACAAGCAGGTAATCCCGGTCTTGAAGGGCTAGGTACTATTTTACAAGGCACAGTTGAGGGCTCTAATGTGAACGCGGTTGAAGAACTGGTGAGCATGCTAGAAACACAACGTGCCTATGAAATGAATTCCAAGGCGATCTCGACCGCTGATCAGATGCTGGGTTACGTGAACCAGAACTTATAAGGAGTGAGTCATGAAAAAGTTTAATCTGTTAATTATATCCATGGCTCTATTGAGTGGGTGTGCCAGTGCTCCTGAGAGCGTGAAGCGCGATCCTGCATTTGCTGCTGCACGACCTGTACCGGTGAGCTATTCCAATGCGAATCCAGGCAGCTTGTTTCAGCCTGGTTTTGGTAATTACTATACCGATCGTAAGGCGTATCGTGTTGGTGATATCTTGACTGTAACCTTGTCAGAAAGTACCAATGCGACCAAGAGTGCCAGTACCTCCACATCTCGGGCTAGTGAGCTGGATTTTGCTAATCCCACACTTCTCGGGCAGCCTGCTACTGTAAATCGCCCAGGGTTTCTAGGTGGTGGTCAAGGTGACCTCAGTATGGCCCTGGAAGCGAGTAATAGTTTTGAAGGTGAAGGAGCTAGCGCCCAGAGTAATAGCTTAAGTGGCAACATTACCGTCAGTGTTGTAGAAGTCCTGGCCAATGGTTACCTGGTGGTACGAGGTGAGAAGATCATCTCTTTAAATCAAGGTGATGAATATATACGTTTGTCCGGAATAATTCGACCTGAAGATGTTAGTCCAGACAATACCATCGTGTCGGAAAAACTTGCTAATGCAAAGATCATTTATGGTGGTACTGGTGCATTGGCTGATGCGAATAAACAGGGTTGGTTCCAGACTTTCTTAAACAATGTGTGGCCATTTTAGGAGAGTATGAAATCTATGGCGGCTGTGGGTAAAGTTCTGGTAACCGGTTCAGAGGGATTTATTGGTTCTCATTTGGTAGAGACTCTTGTCAGGGATGGCTACCAGGTGAGAGCCTTTGTACTCTACAATTCATTTAACAGTTGGGGCTGGCTTGAAGACTTATCAGATGATGTGAAAAGGCAGATAGAGATAGTCACTGGAGATGTACGTGATCCATTATCTGTTCGCATGGCTATGCAAGGTTGTTCTGCGGTTATGCACTTGGCCGCTTTGATAGCGATTCCATATTCATATACAGCACCGACTAGTTACGTAGATACTAATGTAACTGGCACGCTTAATGTTGTACAAGCGGCTCGTGAGTTAGGTATAGAGAAGGTTATACATACCTCTACTAGTGAATGTTATGGTACTGCCCAATTTGTCCCCATTACTGAAGAGCATCCACTGCAACCGCAGTCACCTTATTCGGCTAGTAAGATAGCGGCGGATCAAATTGCACTCTCTTATTATTATTCATTTGATTTGCCAGTAACGATTATTCGGCCGTTTAATACTTATGGTCCCAGACAATCGGCACGTGCGGTGATTCCGACTGTAATTACCCAGATAGCCAATGGCGTAGGTGAATTAAAACTGGGTGCGCTATCACCTACGCGTGATTTTAATTATGTAAAAGATACCGCTCAGGGTTTCGTTGCAGCATTAAGGGCTGACAAGGTTGCTGGTGAAGTAATCAATATAGGTAGTAATTTTGAAGTTAGTATTGGTGATGCTGTTTCCCATATCGCGGATATCATGCAGGCTGAAGTCAATATTACCACTGATGAACAACGGATAAGACCTGAAAAAAGTGAAGTGAATCGTTTGTGGGCAGCCAATGATAAAGCAAAAAAAATGTTAGATTGGCAGCCACAATACGGTGGATTAGACGGTTTCAAGAGAGGTCTTGAGGAAACGGTTCAATGGTTCACTAATAGTAATAATCTTAATAAGTATAAATCCGATCTTTATAATATATAAACGGTGACTTTGTGGCGTTCAATACACACCAGGTGATAGATGCGATAAATAATGTGCTGCCCGAAAGTACAGGATCCTATCCGCTTAGTGAACCACAATTTTCCGGTAATGAGTGGAGCTATGTAAAAGAGTGTATCGATACAGGCTGGGTATCTTCAGTTGGTAAATATGTCGATCAATTTGAGCGAGAGATTGCTAATATAACTAATTCACGGTTTGCTATAGTCACTGTGAATGGGACAGCTGCTCTGCATATCTCTTTACTGCTTGCAGGTGTTGAAGAAAATGATGAGGTATTGGTCCCGGCTCTTAGTTTTGTCGCAACAACCAATGCTGTTGCCTATTGTAATGCAGTTCCACATTTTTTGGATAGTGATCCACATCGTTATGCCATTGATGCCGAAGCCACGGGGCAATACCTTAATGATATTGCCAAGCTAGAAAATGGAGTTTGTTTTAATCGTTATACAGGGCGTCGAATAAGAGCACTGGTAGTAACGCATGTGTTTGGGCACCCAGCAAATTTGGATGCCCTGGAAGAGATTTGCGCTAAATTTAACTTGTTGCTGGTTGAAGATGCTGCTGAAGCACTGGGATCGTATTATAAAGGACAGCATGTTGGACATCGAGGGAAGCTCGGAGTTTTGAGTTTTAATGGTAATAAAATTATTACCACGGGTGGGGGGGGGGCGATCCTTACAGATGAGGAAAAATTGGCAAAACATGCAAAGCATATTACTCCTACGGCTAAATTGAAGCATGCATGGCGTTTTGACCACGATGAGGTTGGATATAATT
>JABURU010000343.1 GCA_014762485.1 Gammaproteobacteria bacterium
GCGCGGCTGACCCTGCATATGCATCAGGCAAACCGGTACGTTGCTTGCCACCGCCATCTCCAGGGCACCCGGCTCTTGCAGGGCACGCACATCGTTAATCAACCCGGCTCCAGCGGCCACTGCCGCCTGCATGACTTCAGGCTTGCTGGTATCGACACTGATAATGGCATCGACCTCACCACGTATAGCCTCAACCACCGGGACTACGCGGTTAATTTCATCCTCAACCGAGACCGCTGCGGCCCCCGGGCGGGTGGACTCACCACCGATATCAATGATATCGGCACCCGACTCCACCATCATTTGGGCATGTTTTACGGCTTGATCATGAGCCAAAAATTTACCCCCGTCCGAAAAGGAGTCGGGGGTAACATTTAACACCCCCATAATGCGGGGGTGCGACAGCTCCAGTATCTTACCGGCGCAGTTTAGTCTTCTCATTGTCAGTGCTGGTTAGCTGGATCGCCTATGGTGCCTTCACTGCCGCTGTCTTTACCAGACTCTTTGCCACCACTATTTGGTGTACTGTCGTCATCCCAGCCTTTGGGATCACGAGGTGCCTTTCCAGACATGATGTCATCAATTTGATCCGAGTCGATGGTCTCATATTTCATCAACGCATCGGACATACTATGCAGCTTGTCCATATGCTCTTCAAGAATCGACTTGGCGCGGTCATAGTTGCGGTCGATAAAGGTACGAATCTCTTCATCGATAATATGCGAGGTCTCGTCGGAGACATTCTTCTGTTTGGTCATCTGACGGCCAAGGAAGACTTCACCATCTTCTTCGGTATAAGTCAGCGGTCCCAGCTTGTCGGACAGACCCCATTTGGTCACCATATTGCGGGCAATATCAGTGGCGCGCTCAATATCATTGGACGCCCCGGTAGTCACCTTTTCCGCGCCAAATACCAGCTCTTCCGCCAGGCGGCCGCCAAACAGGCTGGAAATCTGGCTTTCCAGTCTTTGCTTACTGTAGCTATAGCGATCCTCTTCCGGTAGGAATAATGTCACACCCAGCGCACGACCACGCGGAATAATCGTCACCTTATGAACCGGATCGTGATCCGGTACCAGGCGGCCAACAATGGCATGGCCCGCTTCGTGGTAGGCGGTCAACTTCTTCTCGTCCTCGGACATCACCATCGACTTGCGCTCAGCGCCCATCATGATCTTATCCTTGGCCTTTTCAAAGTCATCCATCTCCACCAGGCGCTTATTGGCACGGGCGGCAAACAGCGCCGCTTCATTGACCAGGTTGGCCAGATCGGCCCCGGAAAAGCCTGGGGTTCCACGGGCAATGATCGAAGCATTTACATCATCAGAAATCGGTACCTTACGCATGTGCACGTTGAGAATGTGCTCACGACCACGTAGATCTGGCAGCGGTACCACCACCTGACGGTCGAAGCGACCGGGTCTTAGCAGGGCGGGATCCAGGACATCGGGACGGTTGGTGGCGGCAATGACGATGACGCCCTCGTTGCCCTCAAAACCATCCATTTCTACCAGCAACTGGTTCAGGGTCTGTTCACGCTCATCGTGACCACCACCCAGACCGGCACCACGGTGACGACCGACGGCATCTATTTCATCGATAAAGATAATGCAGGGAGAGTGTTTCTTCGCCTGTTCAAACATGTCTCGCACACGCGAGGCGCCAACACCGACAAACATCTCCACAAAATCGGAACCTGAGATGGTGAAAAACGGTACCTTGGCCTCACCGGCAATCGCCTTGGCCAACAGGGTTTTACCCGTACCAGGAGAACCTACCATCAATACACCACGTGGAATCTTGCCGCCCAGCTTCTGGAACTTGCCGGGATCACGCAGGAACTCCACCAGCTCAGAAACCTCTTCCTTGGCTTCATCACAACCGGCCACATCCTGAAAGGTCACCTTGACCTGGTCTTCGCCCAACATACGCGCCTTGGATTTACCAAATGACATCGCCCCACGGCCACCGCCGCCGCCCTGCATCTGGCGCATGAAGAAGATCCACACGGCTATCAAGAGCAGCATTGGGAACCAGGAGATCAAAATCTGTACAAGGATGGATTGTTGCTCAGGAGGGCGTGCCTCAATCTTGACACCATTATTCAACAGGTCATCAACCAGTCGAAGATCGCCCGGGTTGTAGGTGATAAAGGCACTGCCATCATTACGCAGACCTTTAATCGTACGCTCTTCAATCACGACCGATTTAACCCGATCATTCTTTACATCGGTAATGAATTGCGAGTATTCAACCTGGCTGGAACCACGACGACGTGAGTCATCAAAGCTATTGAAAACCGAGATCAACACAAAGGCGATCACCAACCAGAGAATGATATTCTTAACGATGTCGTTCAACGTCTATTCCTCGACTGCTGTTGTGCACCAACTTGATACACAAACTACTTGAATTCTTTCCAATAACTTTACACTACTATATGCCCACGTGCGAGCACGTAGACCTCTTTGGAACGCGGCCTGGAGGCTTTAGGCTTACGAATTACGACCTTTTTGTAATGTTTGCGCAAGCCCTTGACCAGCTCATCAAAACCCTCACCCTGGAACACCTTCATCACCAGGTCACCATCTTTTTTCAGTACCTGCTCGGCCAAATCCACCGCCAGCTCCACCAGGTACATCGCCCCAGGTATATCGACTGCCTTATTACCACTCATATTGGGGGCCATATCCGACATTACAAGGTCTACCGGCGATTCTCCCAGGGTTTTTAATAGCTGTTCCAGCACATCATCTTCACGGAAATCCCCGGTAATGATATCGACACCGGCAATGTTATCCATTGGCAAGATGTCCAGCGCCACCACATGACCATGATCACCTACAAGCTGTGCGGCTACCTGTGTCCAACCACCGGGGGCGGCCCCCAGATCCACCACCGTCATTCCGGGGCGGAGCAGTCGGTCCTTGTCATTTAGCTCTAACAGTTTATATACAGCACGGGAACGGTAACCTTCCTGCTGGGCCTTTTTGACATAAATATCGTCAAAGTGTTCCCGCATCCAGCCATCGCTGCTTTTAGTTCTGCCCATCTTGTGCCTTATGTTTCTCGATTTGAGTTACAAACCTTTTGATTCGTAGTACCAGCCAGGTAGCCGATATCGCCCCATAGGCAAATAGATAACCCAGTTGCCTGTCCTCCCCGGACACCAGCTTGTCGATGACCAGCCAGTAAGGAATCAATGCGACCAGGATCAAGCCTAGCTCATACCGAATCTGGCTCAAAGGATTAGCCAGGGTCGTTACAATATCGGCTTTCCGCGTTACACTATGCGTTGTTTCTCGCTTACTCATCTCTGGAATCCAACTACATGTCACTTAACGATAATCAAATCCGTTTTTTACGCAAACAAGCCCACTCTCTCAAGCCAGTTGTGCTCACCGGTCAGCACGGTATCACTGAGGGTGTATTAAATGAGATTGATCTGGCCCTGGAGCATCATGAGTTAATTAAGGTTCGAATCAGTGCCTCGGATCGCGAGGAACGGAAGGAAATGATTAACGAAATTTGCGAAAAGACATCTGCAGAGCTTATACAATCTATCGGCCATATTGCCGCCCTGTTTCGCCAGAAAAAAGATCGTTCCAAAACCCGCTTTACGCTGCCCAAATAAGAGTAACGGGGCCTAAGCCCCGTTTATGAATCTTAAGCCAGATATTTAACCTCAACTATCTCAAAGCTTTTTAAGCCACCAGGCGTCTGTACTTCAGCAATATCGCCTTCTTCCTTACCGATTAAGGCTCGGGCAACCGGCGAGTTGATCGAGATCAGCCCCTGCTTTATGTCGGCCTCATCATCACCGACGATCTGGTAGCTCACATCGTCACCGGTATCCTCGTCCGTCAGATCCACAGTGGCACCAAATACTACCTTACCATTGGCATTAATGGCCGTAACATCAACAATCTGGGCATTCCCCAGCTTGCCTTCGATCTCCTGAATTCGGCCTTCGATAAAGCCTTGCTGCTCCCGGGCGGCATGATATTCGGCATTTTCTTTCAAATCGCCATGGGCACGAGCCTCGGCAATATCTTCAATCACCTTGGGGCGCTCTACCGTTTTCAGGTGCTCCAGCTCTTCTTCCAGCTTTTTTGCACCACGCACAGTTAGTGGAAATTTATCACTCATGCGCTGAGCTCCTTATGTAAATCTTGTAGCTTATTTACTTCAATAGCATCATCCGGCAGGCTCAGTGCCATACACGTCGCCTCGGCACCGGCTAAAGTGGTGGTATAAGGTACTTTTTGCATCAGCGCTTCGCGACGAATCAGGGAAGAGTCGGCTATCGCCTGACGGCCCTCAGTGGTATTAACAATGAAGCTAATCTCTTCATTTTTAATCATATCCACAATATGAGGACGTCCCTCTTTTACCTTGTTCACCTGACCACAGGCCATACCCGCGTCATTGATCACCTTGACGGTGCCGCTGGTAGCCACCAACTCAAAGCCGTGCTCGATCAGTTTTCTTGCGATGGATACCACGCCGGCCTTATCGGCTTCACGTACACTGATAAAGGCTTTCCCTTTAACCGGCATCGACGCCCCTGCGCCCAGCTGGGCCTTGGCAAATGCCTCAGCGAAACTGCGGCCAACGCCCATAACCTCACCGGTGGATTTCATTTCAGGACCAAGTATCGGATCCACGCCACGGAACTTAATGAATGGGAATACCGCCTCTTTCACACAATAGTAGTCTGGGATAATTTCACCAGAAATACCCTGCTCCTGCAGACTTTGCCCCGCCATACAACGTGCCGCGATTTTCGCCAGCGGACGACCAGTCGCCTTGGATACATAGGGCACGGTACGTGAGGCACGAGGATTCACCTCCAGCACGTAGATGTCATCCCCCTTAATCGCAAACTGGGTATTCATCAGGCCAATAACATTTAGTTCCCTGGCCATCTTGCATACCTGGTCACGCAACTCGTCCTGCACCTCCTGGCTCAGGGTGTAAGGAGGCAGGGAACAGGCCGAATCACCGGAGTGTACACCTGCCTGCTCGATATGCTCCATAATGCCACCGATCACGACATCCTTACCGTCACAAATGGCATCGGCATCGACTTCGATGGCATCATCCAGGAAGCGATCCAGCAATACCGGTGAGTCGTTGGAAACCGATACGGCTTCGTTCATATAACGACGCAGCTCTGACTCGTTGTAGACGATTTCCATCGCCCGGCCACCCAGTACATAGGAGGGACGTACCACTAACGGATAACCAATCTCCTCGGCCAGGCGTACCGCCTCTTCTTCCGCACGTGCCGTACGGTTAGGTGGTTGACGTAACCCCAGCTTTTCTATCATCTGCTGGAAACGCTCACGATCTTCCGCCAGGTCAATGGAATCAGGCGAGGTGCCAATGATCGGTGCGCCAGCGGCTTCCAGGTCACGAGCCAGCTTCAGCGGAGTCTGGCCACCGTACTGGACGATAATGCCCTTGGGCTTCTCCAGCGCCACCAGTTCCAGTACATCTTCCAGGGTCAGTGGCTCAAAGTAGAGACGATCCGAGGTATCAAAGTCGGTGGATACGGTTTCCGGGTTGCAATTGATCATAATGGTTTCATAACCATCTTCATGCATTGCCAGTGCCGCATGCACGCAACAGTAATCAAACTCGATACCCTGGCCTATACGGTTGGGACCACCACCCAGCACCACGATTTTTTCCCGGTCACTGACCTGTGCCTCACACTCTTCTTCGTAAGTGGAATACATATAGGCCGTTGAGGTGGAAAATTCCGCAGCACAGGTATCAACCCGCTTATACACCGGACGTATACCCATCGCCTGGCGGTGCATGCGCACGGTAAATTCGGTTTCACCCATCAGAGTCGCAATGCGGCGATCAGCAAAGCCTTTACGCTTGAGCATAAACATTTCATCTTTTTCAATGCTCTTCAGCTCGCGTGTACGCAGCCCCTGCTCCAGGTTGATAATTTCTTCGATCTGCACCAGGTACCACGGGTCGATCAGGGTCAGCTGATGAATGCGCTCCAGGCTCATGCCCTGGCGGAAAGCATCCGCCAGGTACCAGATACGGTCGGCACCCGGCTGCTGTAATTCCTTGCGCGGTCTACTTTCAATTTCATCCGCCGACAGGTTCTGCGGCAGAATTTCACTGAGGCCATCAACGCCG
>JABURU010000173.1 GCA_014762485.1 Gammaproteobacteria bacterium
TAAAATTTTTTATTTAAAACTCCGTGTATTATTTAATTGTTTAAAGCGCCTGTTATTATTTAATTGTTGAAAGGATTAGCCTATTATAAGGCTTTATATGTTACAATAAAAAATCGGGTCAGAGAGAAACTGTTTCTAATATAAAAAACACCTAATATACCTATCTAAATACAGCAGTCACATGGAGGTGACCTGTGCCTAGAAAACCACGCTTTAACCTCGTGGGTGTTCCTCAGCATGTCATTCAACGTGGAAATAACCGCGAGCCCTGCTTCTATGCCGAAGAAGATTATCGCCGATACCTGGATGATCTTATTGAGTCCACCAAGAAATACGATTGTCGTATACATGCCTACGTTTTAATGACGAACCATGTTCACATGTTAATCACACCAATGGTGGAGCATGGTGTATCAAACCTGATGCAGGCATTATGTCTACTATATCAATAAGACCTACAAACGTACCGGAACCCTATGGGAAAGGCGGTTCAAGGCCAATTTAATAGATAGTGAGGAATATTTATTAACCTGTATGCGGTATATAGAAATGAATCCGGTTCGTGCGAATATGGTTAATCATCCAGGAGTGTATAAGTGGTCGAGTTATGAGATATTTGGGGGCAGATGAAAAACTCTAGGTCGACGGGTAACGACATTACGGAGAGGGCCTAAGTCGACAAGCGGGTAGTTTTTTATCTTCAGGCATTTAGGTCCGGTATTAACTGACTCTCCAGTCTCGAGATCGTATCTTTTAACATTAACTTGCGTTTTTTTAATCGTACCAGTTGCAACTGGTCCGTCGCAGGGTCTTGTTGCAAACGCTGAATGATATCATCCATGTCACGATGTTCGATGCGTAGATGATGTAGCTTATCCTGTAGCTCTTCAATCTCTTTGTCGTTCATCTGTTTCATAGGGAATATATGCCGCCGGAGTAAAAACGGTATGATAGCAGAATATATTAATCGTGAGAGCCATTATGGCGGATAAAAGTCTACTGGTAATTATTGAACTTGGAGGATATCCCAATTTCTCACCACTGTATGAACGGTATGGATTTGCGGTAGAGCAGGTAACCTCTATGCGCAAGGCCCTGTCATTATTAAAGAAAAATAACTACCATGCCGTGGTGTGTGAATTTAATTTTCAATCCGACTTTCGAGATCGCACCAGCAGCCTGGAGTCGATGATGGCCGTACTGCAATGCAAGCCAGATACCCGTATTGTGGTGTTTTACGAAAAGGAGTATGAACACCAGTACGAGAAGGTTCGCAGTCGGTTTCCTATCCATGCCTCTTTGGCTTTTCCTATAGATGAGAATGAACTGGAAGAAAATATCGCCTCAATTTGATGGTGAATTTTTGTACAACTAGCGATTTGGTAGATTTCGGCAGAATAAGTCAGTGAACGCTATGCTACGGTAAACATTCATTTTTTACTCACCATAAGTATTGGTTTTGAGTCCACATAAAAAATCTATTGGTGAAACCGGGCTTTCTTGCCTATAAAGGTTCATTCTTTAAATAAAACGAACTACACACTTATAGTGAGTTCAATATGGAGGCTTTATCTAATGGATAGCCATACAATTAATGTTGATATAATTCGAAATGCCATATTGGATTCTAAACACCAGGGTAAAACTACCATTACAACTCATGAAGTGATTCAAAAATATCACCATGACTATGGTAACGAGTTATTGGCCATCTCCACCGGCTCGTTTAATTCTATATTTGGCAAGTTGTTAAGAGAAAAGGAACAGGATCTGGGTATCCGTTATGTACGTGAAGTGATGCTGGATGATACTAATAAAAAGCCCAGTACCGAGTGGGTCATCTTATAGTTTAGCTTAATACTTGTTTTAGCTTGTTAAGTCTCTTCTCTGAAACCTGGGTAGCCGTTTTTAATTCTTGTGCAAACAGAGAAACACGGTACTCTTCAATTAACCAGCGATATTCATTTAATGCTTCCTGCTCATGGTGGCCGTGTTCATAACACCGTAAGTAATGGTCAAAGTGATTCCTGACCTGCTGCATCTTTTGTTTATCTTTATCGACATTACCCTGAATACGCTCAAGACGTTTTTCGATGGCCTTCATATAACGTGGGTATTGTTGCAACCAGTGATACTCGGCATCAGACATAAAGCCCGGGTAGATAAGGTTTGCCAATTGCTCCTGTATATCTTCCACCGCCGTTTCCAGCGCGGGTGAATGGGTTTCATCCAGGATGAGGTTCAATTAATAATACCGGCTCAGTGCATCGCTAATGTAAGTGGCAAACTGGTTGGCCGCCGATAATATGCTTTCCCGGACATATTGTAGTTGTTGATTAAACTGCTCTGCGTTTCTGATGTGCTCACCTTTCTCAAGACAGACATAGTTTAGTAGTACATCGACAAACTCAGATTTAAGGTTGTCACAACTATCTACCTCTACGTAGTGCATGCAGTCCTGATTGGTTAACGGTGACTTCTTGCCCAGGTATTTTACCTTGTCATGTAGAGCCAGGCGCATTAACTGTATTAAACCAGCACGATGAGTCTGTTGCGCAGCCTCTTTTGTGTCGAGCACCTGGATTGAAACACTATCTTCCTGTTCAACCAGCGCCGGGTAGGCAGTAATATTTTGACCATGCAGCTCGATCTCGATGCTTTCTGGTAGCTCACCGAAATCCCACTGGGTAATGCCTTCGCGTTCCAGCTGCGAGGACGGCAGGGCAATACTAAAGCTGTCACTGGCATGCTCACTAAATTGTGCCTTTAAAGCAGACAGGTCGCGCGATTGCTGAATTAGCTTATTTTTATCATCCACGACACGTATGTTCATTTGCAAATGCGCAGGCAGTTTTTCATTGCTTAATAGCTCGGTATTAAATGGTCTACCCTGCATGCGCTGCAGTTGCCTGGCCAGGCTCTCGACCAGATCACCCTGACGATATTCCATCGCATCGAGTGCCGCCTGAGCAAAGTCGGGTACCGGTACAAAGTTCTTACGCTCATTTTTCGGCAGGCCTTTAATAAGTTGTACCACCTTATCTTCAATCAGCCCGGGTACCAGCCAGTCCAATGGCTCCTGTGGTAACTGGTTCAGCAGAGTTACCGGTATACTGATACTGACACCATCATCTTCATGCCCAGGTTCAAACTGATAGCTTAATGGTAACTCAAGGGCACCAATGTGCAGGTGATCTGGAAAACGGTTCTCGGTGATCTCACTGGCGCCATGACGCATCAGGTAATCGCGATCAAGGAACAGCAGTCTGGCATCCTTGGCCTCGGCCTGTTTGCGCCATTGTTCAAATCTGGCGCCGCTGTATATCTCGTCGGGAATAAGCTCATCATAGAACTGGTACAGCACCATATCGTCGACCAGGATATCCTGGCGCCGTGATTTTTGCTCCAGTTCTATGATCTCATCCACCTGCTTCTGGTTATGTGTAAAGAAAGGCGCGCGGCTATTGTATTCACCATTCACCAGGGCGCTGCGAATGAATATCTCGCGTGAGCTTTTTTTATCAATCGGGCCGAAGTTCACCCGGCGCTTGGCGGTAATCACGATGCCATACAGGGTGGTCTGTTCGTAGGCGGCCACTTGTGCCGGCTTCTTTTCCCAGTGCGGATCAAAGTAGTTATGCTTGAGTAAATGTGGTGCCAGCTCTTCTACCCATTGTGGTTTTACCTTGGCGACCATGCGACCATAGTTTCGCGTGGTTTCGGTGAGTTCGGCTGCCATGATCCACTTGGGGCGCTTCTTGAACTGGCTGGAGCCAGGGAAAATGCTTAGCTTGATCCCACGGGCACCACTGTATTCAAAATCATCACTCCTAAAACCAATATGACCCAGCAGGCCGATCATTAATGACATATGTATCGAGTCATAATCGGCTTCCTGTTCATTAATACGCATCTTGCTTTCTTTCGTTTGCGCTAATAACTGGCTATGGATGTCGCGCCATTCACGCATACGCATCCAGGCGAGGAAGTTCTTACTACACCATTTACGCAATTTGCTATTGGTCAGGTGGTGACGCTGCTCTTCAAATTCGTTCCACAGGTTGAGCAGGGCGATAAAGTCAGAATCATCATCCCAGAACTGCTGATGTGCCTCATCCGCTTTTTGTGCCTGATCCATTGGCCGCTCGCGTGGATCCTGTATCGACAGCGCAGAGATGATGATCAACACCTCGTTAAGACAGCCGCGCTGGTTGGCCTCAAAGATCATGCGTGACAGGCGTGGATCAATTGGCATGCGCACCAGGTCGCGGCCGAGCCGGGTGATCTCTTGTTTTTTATTAACGGCTCCCAATTCAAACAGCAGCTTGTAACCATCACTGATCAAACGGCTATCGGGTGGCTCGACAAACGGGAAGGCGGTGATGTCGCCCAGGCCGAGGTTTTCCATCTGCAAAATAACCGAAGCCAGGTTGGTACGCAGGATCTCCGGCTCGGTAAACTCGCGACGATTGATATAGTCATCTTCAGAGTAGAGGCGGATACAGACACCGGCACTGACACGGCCACAACGACCGGCGCGCTGGTTGGCGCTGGCTTGAGAGATCTTCTCTATCGGCAGACGCTGTACCTTGCTACGAAACGAATAGCGGCTCATGCGCGCGTAACCGGTATCAATGACGTATTTAATACCTGGCACAGTGAGAGAGGTTTCCGCTACGTTGGTCGACAAGACTATGCGTTGCTGGCCATGTGGCTGAAAGATTTGATTCTGTTCCTGTGCCGAGAGGCGTGAAAACAATGGTAAAACTTCGGTACCAGGTGGGTGGTGTTTGCGTAGTGCTTCGGCGGTTTCGCGAATCTCTCGTTCACCGGAGAGAAAGACCAGTATATCGCCACGGTCGATGCGCGATACCTCGTCCACCGCATCCAGTATGCCTTGCACCATATCGCCGTCCTGTTCTTCCAGTGGTCGGTAGCGTACCTCCACCGGGTAGGTGCGGCCACTGACCTCAATGATGGGGGCGTTATTAAAGTGCTCGGCAAAGCGTTCGGTATCGATGGTGGCCGAGGTAATGATCAACTTAAGATCCGGACGCCTGGGTAACAGTTGCCTCAGGTAGCCCAACAGGAAATCGATGTTCAGGCTGCGTTCGTGTGCCTCATCGATAATGATGGTGTCGTATTGATTGAGATAACGGTCCTTCTGGATCTCCGCCAGCAGAATGCCATCGGTCATCAATTTGAGATAGGTATTTTCGCCCACATGATCGGAAAAGCGCACTTTAAAGCCCACATGCTCACCCATACGGCTCTTTAGCTCTTCTGCCACACGGTTGGCAACACTGCGCGCGGCAATGCGTCGAGGTTGGGTATGGCCTATCAGCCCACTGACGCCGCGACCCAATTCCAGGCAAATCTTGGGGATCTGGGTGGTCTTACCCGAGCCAGTCTCACCGGCGATGACTACCACCTGGTGTTTTGCTATTGCCTGTTTGATCTCATCTCGTCGACTGGAGACCGGTAGCTCCAGCTCATATTCCGGTATGGGGAGATTGGCAAGGCGACGCTCTCGTCTTGCGATGGAGTGTTGAACCTGTTGATTCAGTTTTTCCAGTTCGGATTGCTTCTGCTCAGGTTTCTTTATCTGCTTGAGTTTTTGAATACGACGGCGCAGGCGGTGCTGGTCGGCACGCATGCAATGGACAAGCTGCGCAAGTAACAATTTAGGCTGAAGCGGATTCTGGATTTGGGGCACGAGCGTTTAGAAAGTTGCTTAATAATTTGGACGCCAATTTAGCATATTTAGTGGATATCAGCGAGTAAGTACTAATTTTCCGAAATTCAGAAAGTTGTGACAAGGTTTTTCTATAGGTTAGTGGTGCTTGTGGGCTAATGTTGCCAGGTGGCGACATTGAAATAGGGTACATCAGTTATAATCTAATTAATAAGATACGGATCAATGAAATGACGGCTCGAGCTGATATTTTTTGTATGCAGAACATCATTGATAAGCACTACAGAATACGGATTAACCACTCCGGTCTGTTGGTTGAATACAGGGTAAGGGTAGGATATTACCTGGACATCAATATGAGAGTGGCATAAAAATTTACGCTAGTTTAGTCTTGTAGCGTATATCTATTTATATGTGTTTAAATGAGTATTGGTTTCTGCCCTTTTCTTATGCTATATAGAGTTGTTT
>JABURU010000304.1 GCA_014762485.1 Gammaproteobacteria bacterium
TTGGAGCGGGAAACGAGATTCGAACTCGCGACCCCGACCTTGGCAAGGTCGTGCTCTACCAACTGAGCTATTCCCGCAAAACGTGGGCGTATTTTAATGTTCTGACGCCCAGTGTCAAGCGCTAATCTTTAATTAATGTCGACCAGGCAGAGTGCAAATAAACCACCATAGACCATAACGTTAGTACGGCCGCGATATATAATAATGTCATGCCTATTTCAACAATAGGCAAGCCTAGTAACGGCTTATGGTAGAGCAAAAATCCCAGGGCCAGCATTTGTGCCGCTGTCTTTATTTTGCCAATAAAAGCGACCGCTACTTCGCTACGTTCACCATTACCAGCCATCCACTCTCGCAAAGCGGATATGGTGATTTCGCGACCAATAATAATGGCCGCAGGTATAGCAATATACATACCTGCATAAGGTGTGGGGTTAACGTCTATCAACATAATTAACGCGATCACGACCATTAATTTATCCGCGACCGGATCCAGAAACGCCCCAAACGAAGAGGTTTGTTCCCACTTGCGTGCCAGGTAACCATCCAGCCAGTCGGTAAAACCGGCGATGCCAAAAATGGTAGTGGCAGCGATATGTGACCACTCAACGGGCAAATAGAAAAACACCACAAAAATGGGAATCAGGAATATTCGTAATACGGTTAATAAGTTAGGTAAGTTCTTATACATAATTTAGCTGTGTTGTTATCTAGTCATTATGAAAGGTATCGTAGATCCTTTGCGCCAGTTGCTTGCTAATGCCGGACAAGCGCGCCAAATCTTCTACCCCTGCACGTTCTATCGCCTGAATACCACCAAAATGTTTTAGCAGCACCTGCCTACGTTTGGGCCCCAGCCCTTCTATCTCTTCCAGTATCGAGCTATTTCGCTTCTTGGCTCGACGCTGACGATGGCCTGTAATCGCAAAGCGATGTGCCTCTCCGTCCACCTGCTGTATCAGATGCCTTGCAGGCGAATCTTTTGCAAGTATAAAAGGGCTGGCTATCCCGGACAAGAACAAGCTCTCCTCTCCTGGCTTTCTACTCGGTCCCTTGGCAATCCCTATTACTGACACGCCTTCAATCTGCAGCTCCTGCAGGGCTGTTACCGCCTGGGAAATCTGCCCTTTTCCGCCATCGATAAGGAGTATATCCGGTATCACCCCCTCACCTTTCTTCAGGCGAGTGAAACGACGGCTAATGGCCTGTAACAAGGCGGCATAATCATCCCCGGGGGTAACATCTTCGATATTAAACCGGCGATAGTCAGATTTTCGAGGTCCATCCTGGTCAAAAACCACGCAGGAGGCCACTGTGGCTTCCCCCATCGTATGGCTAATATCAAAACACTCGATGCGTTGAGGGATCTCCTCCAGCGAGAAGGCCTCGGCTAATGCTTCAAACCGTACTGCCATACTGGCCTTACTATTTAGGCGGCTCTGAACAGCAATACGGGCATTGTTACGCCCCATCTCCAGCCAGCGAGCACGCTCGCTGCGAGGATGGGCATTTATGCGTATTTTACGGCCAGCCTGCTCTGAGATGACCTCGGCCAGCCACTCATCCTCTTCCGGTAAGGCCGATACTAGGATTTGTCCTGGCACCTGCCGTCCATTTTCATGTGATGCCAGGTAATACTGCTCTAAAAATGCGCCAATAACCTCGGACTCTGTACTGTCTTCTACGTGTTTGGGATAGAAGGATTTATTGCCCAGGTTGCGCCCTTCGCGAATAAAGAACACCTGTACACAAGCCACGCCATTCTCTAGATGGGCGGCCACCACGTCCAGGTTACCGCCTTCTGCGCTGACATACTGGCGCTCCTGGACCTTTTGCAGGGCGCTAATTTGATCTCTCAGGGTAGCCGCCCGCTCAAACTCCAGTTGTGCCGAGGCCGTTTCCATCTGCTTCACCAGCTCCTCAATGATCTGGTTATCCTGTCCTTCAAGGAACAGTACCGCATGTCGAATATCATCCGCATAGTCCTGCTCACTAACCAGCCCAACACAAGGGGCCGTACAACGCTTGATTTGATACTGGAGACATGGCCGCGAGCGGTTGCGGAAAAAGCTGTCTTCACACTGCCTAACCGGGAACAGTTTCTGGATCAGGTTCAGGGTTTCGCGTACAGCGCTACTGCTTGGGTAGGGACCAAAGTAACGCCCTTTGGCTTTGCGTGCCCCACGGTGAAACGCAAGACGGGGAAACGCCTCCTGACTGGATAAATAGATATACGGATAACTTTTGTCGTCCCGCAGCAGGATGTTATAACGAGGTTTGAGGGACTTGATCAGATTGTTTTCAAGTAGCAGCGCCTCGCCTTCAGTATGGGTGACAATGAGTTCAATATCATGAATGCGGCTCACCAGGCTCTGGGTTTTTCGGCTGTCTACATTCGCACGAAAATAGCTGGCCAGACGTTTTTTCAGCGACTTGGCCTTACCTACATATAGGGTATAACCCTCTTCTCCTTGCATGCGATACACGCCCGGCTTTTCGGGAACATTTTTTAAAAAGGATTTGGCGTCGAACGGCTCGGCCACTCGAATCTCCTAATTTTCAAAAAACAGGTATATATCATGTAATCCCTTACATGATACGGAAAGAAAGGGGTGTTTACTGCTCTGTCATGTTGTACTTGATGGCAAGCTGCGCCATTTCAGACTCGTTCTTGACCTTAAGTTTATCAAAAACACGGTAGCGGTAGGTACTTATGGTCTTTGTGCTCAGGCTTAATTTATCGGCGATATCGCCAACCTTTAGACCTTGTAAAATCATCAGCATTATTTGCAGCTCGCGCTGTGACAAGGCATCAAAAGGGTTTATATTAGTCGCCGTTAATGTGTCTTGCGCGATAGCCTGGGCTACCTCGTTACTGATATACAGTTTGCCATTCATCACTTCGGAAATCGCCAGTAATGTTTCATCAACCCCGCAATTCTTAGTGATATAGCCCTTGGCACCCGCACGAATCATATTGGCAGGGAAAGGGCCCTCCTTGTGCATGGTGAGCACAATCACTTTAATATCTGGATTAAACTGGCGAATCTTACGAGTGGTTTCCAGGCCACCAATACCCGGCATATTGATATCCATCAAAATTAGATCCGGTACCTGCACCTTCGTCAGAGCTAATGCTTCCTCACCCGTTTCTGCCTCACCTATGACCTGATAGCCGTCAACCGATTCAAGTATCCCTTTTAGTCCGGTACGCACCAGCTCATGGTCATCGACAAGTAATACCTTAATCATAGACCCTGCTTTTTGTTATTTTTTAGCTAGTTATGTTTTCATCATATTAGGAACAGCCTTATTTTGCTATAGCCAATTTCACCTTAAGATCGAATACGCATCACATTATTCAGGGGTAATTTATGGCGCTATGAGCCTAGTAATCCATGTGCCTCAAGTAGCGCAACGAGGCCGGCCTCATCAATAATGTTAATACCTAATTCCCTGGCCTTGTCCAGCTTGGAACCTGCTGCCTCACCGGCAACGACCACAGATGTCTTTTTCGAAACACTGCCGGCTACCTTGGCACCAAGTGACTGCAGCATCGCCTTGGCATCGTTTCTTTTTAACGTCGACAAGGTGCCCGTTAGCACATAGGTTTGTCCATTTAATGGCTGTTCGGCTTCGACAATGGGCTCGATATCAGGCCACGTAATCTCAGCCGCCAGTAGTTTATTAATAACATCAATGTTATGGGCTTGCTGGAAGAAATGCACTATATGTGCCGCCACTATGGGGCCAACGTCTGGTACAGCTAACAGGGTATCCTCGTTCGCTGACATAATCTTTTCCAGTGTACAAAAGTAATTGGCCAGGGTTTGTGCCGTCGCCTCACCAACATCGCGTATGCCTAGAGAAAATAAAAAGCGTGGCAGTGTAGTTTGTTTGCTGGCGTCAAGTGCATCGATCAGGTTACTGGCTGACTTCTCTGCCATACGTTCAAGACGGGCAACATCCGTTACCGTTAAAGAGTAGAGATCGGCCACATCTTCTATCAGTTGTTCATCTACTAACTGCTCTACTAATTTATCGCCCAGGCCATCAATGTCCATCGCGCGACGTGAAGCGAAATGCTTGATCGCTTCTTTGCGCTGGGCCGCACAATAGAGTCCACCACTACAACGTGCAACGGCCTCACCTTCTATACGCTCTATGGATGAGCCACATACCGGACACTCGTTCGGCATGCTGATCTTCGCCTGTGTGCCGCTGCGCTTGCTTTCCACCACGCTAACCACTTGCGGTATTACATCACCAGCACGGCGAATAATTACGTAATCTTTTTGCTTCAGGCCCAGGCGTTGTATTTCATCAATATTATGTAATGTTGCATTGCTAACCGTTACCCCACCAACAAAGACTGGCTGCAGTTTTGCCACCGGGGTTAATGCCCCCGTACGTCCCACTTGCCACTCAACCTCTAACAGCTGGGTCATCTCTTCCTGAGCAGGAAACTTATGCGCTATCGCCCAACGAGGCGCACGTGAAACAAAGCCCATAGCTTGCTGTTGTTGAATATTATCAACCTTGTACACCACACCATCGATATCATAGGGAAGCGCATTACGCCGCTTACCTATATCCTGATAGTACTCCAGGCAGCCTTGAGCGCCTGTTTCAATTTTCATTTCCGGCGATATACGCAAGCCCCATTGTCCTAGCTGCTGAATGATCGCACTGTGCGAATCCGGCATTTGATACCCTTCCACCTTGCCTATGCCATAACAGTACATCGTCAATGGTCGTGTGGCAGTGATCCTGGAGTCCAGTTGCCGTAACGATCCTGCCGCGGCATTGCGAGGGTTAACAAAGGTCTTCTCACCCTTTTCACGCTGCTGTTCATTTAAGGCATCAAACCCCGCCTTGGGCATGAACACTTCACCACGTACTTCCAGTATCCGGGGATAATCGCCTTGCAGTTTCAACGGGATACTACCTATGGTACGAACATTGGCGGTAACATCTTCACCGGTCGTGCCATCACCTCGCGTTGCCGCACGGATTAAAATACCATCTTCATATAACAGGCTAATGGCCAGACCATCCAGTTTGGGCTCACATACATAATCGATACTGTCGAGCTGTAAGCGTTCCCTTACACGACGATCGAAATCATTTAGTTCATCATCACTAAAGGCATTCCCCAGTGACAGCATCGGAACTTCATGCTGCACCTGTTTGAATGCCTTAAGAGGAGTAGAACCTACTCGCTGAGTTGGCGAATCGGCTGTTACCAAATCAGTATACTGCGACTCTAGTTCCTGCAACTCTCGCATCAATCGATCATATTCCGCATCCGGTATTTCCGGACTATCGGTTACATAATAAAGATGATTATGATGATTGATCTCATCACGCAACTGCGCAGCACGCGCCTTTACGTCAGCAGGAATCGGCATGATTATTTTTCTACCTATGAGTCTGATTTGGCTGTTTGTTGCTGTTTAAATTGATAAGCAGCGATACGTTCACGTATATGACTGATAGTTTGTTGCGTTAGTGTACTGTGTGTTTCGTCTTTGATATCGCCTTCTAGTTGCTGGGCTAATAAACGGGCTGTGGCTAACATCTTGCCAAAGATCTGTTCCGCATCAAAGCTGGCTGGCAGGCGCATAAATAACACGACACCGGGGGTTTCATAGTCATCCTGATTATTTGTATAGAAGGTACCGGGCTCCATCATACTGGCAACGCTGAATACGCTAGAGGCATCATCACTGCCTGGCATGTGGTAGATATCCATCTCTCCGAAGCGCAAGCCTGCCTGTGAGAAGGCATCCCATAGTGCGGCGCCGCTGAATGATTGCCCGCTTCTCGCCACGACATATAACACGACAATCCACTCTTCTCCCATTTCGACGTTTGCACTGGCCGCTTCATTTTCATTTAACACTGGTGTGTCAGTCTCATCCGCGGGTGCAATATTGATGGACTCGGTTTCAACTTCTGCTGCAACCATATCCAGAGGCTCGTCTGGCTCATCAACCAGCTCAATATCCACCACCGTTGAAGCGTTTTCAGGGATCAACTCCAGATCATCCAGATCGGTATAATTTTCTGCCGGTCGAATATCCAGCAAGT